>NZ_JASJVC010000002.1:0-134060 GCF_035019905.1 Sphingomonas sp. 10B4
CCAGACCGTGCCCAAGAACTGGACCGAATTGTGCGATCAGGTTTCGGACAACTTCCGCGTCATCGATCCTGCAGATTACAGAATCATGGCTTGAGCGAGCGACGATTTCGCGGGTCGTCAAGCAGACGGAGTATATATGTATCCGGGCGGCGCCGATCTCACCGATTTCGGCGAAGGCTATGCCAAGCTGTCGACGACGCTCGGGCCGGTCAGCGCGCTCGCCGGCGTCGCTTATGCGCCCAAGCAGCGCGCGCTCGGCAATTTCTCGAACACGCCGCAGAGCCGCGGGCAGAGCCAGGACAATACCTATCTGTGGGGCGATGTCAGCGCCGGGATCCCGACCACGCCGGTCACCGCCAAAGCGCATCTCGGCTATTCGTGGGGCAATCCGGGGCTCGGGCCGAACGGCACCAGCGTAGCACCGACGGGCAAGTATCTCGACTATCTCGTCGGGCTCGACGTGACCTTCAAGCCCGTCACGCTGGGGCTCGCTTATGTCGGCACCGACATTTCGCGCCGCCGCGCCGCCTATCTGCTGCCCAATTTCTCCTCGACCAAGAACGGGTCGTCGATCTCGTCGGGCAAGCTCGTCGTCTCGCTGTCCGCCGCCTTCTGATCGCGGCTGGATGAAATGCGTCCCCCGCTAGCCGGGGGGCGCATCGCGGCGCTACACAGGGGATCGCATGGCATCCCCTCCCCTCCCGCAATCGCGTTACGCGCCGGCCTTGGTCGAAGCCGCGCTCGCGCTCCACGACAATCGGCTGTCCGATGCCGAACCTTTGCTCAAGCAGCAGCTCAAGCACGATCCGTTCGACGTCGCCGCGATGCGAATGCTCGCCGAGCTTGCCGGGCGGATCGGGCGCTACCGCGATGCCGAGGTGTTGCTGCGCCGCGCGATCGAGCTGTCGCCCGCCTTCACCGCGGCGCGCGCCAATCTCGCGCTGGTGCTCTACCGCCTCAACCGCCCGTCCGAGGCGATCGCCGAGCTCGCCACCGTGGTGGTCGAGGATCCCGACAATCCCGGCCACGCCAATCTCCAGGCCGCCGCGTTCGGCCGGATCGGCGATTTCGACGCGGCGATCGCGCTGTACGGGCGCGTGCTCGCCGATGCGCCGGCACAGCCGCGCGTGTGGATGAGCTTTGGCCATATGCTCAAGACCGTCGGGCGCCAGGCCGACGGCATCGCCGCATACCGCCGCGCGATCGATCTGTTGCCGAGTCTTGGCGAAGCGTGGTGGAGCCTCGCCAATCTCAAGACGGTGCGCTTCGACGAGGCCGATATCGCGCGGATGGAGACGGCGCTCGCCGCTTCGGGGATTTCGGACGAAGACCGCTTCCACCTCGATTTCGCGCTCGGCAAGGCGTTCGAGGATCGCCGCCAGGCCGAGGCGGCGTTCGCGCATTACGCCGCTGGCAATGCGCGGCGGCGCGCGCAGCTGGCGTATGACGCCGAGGAGACGACGCGCTTCGTCGATCGCAGCATCGCGACCTTCGATGCCGCCTTCTTCGCCGAGCGCGCCGATTCCGGCTGCCCCGCCCCCGACCCGATCTTCATCCTCGGCATGCCGCGCGCCGGATCGACGCTGATCGAACAGATCCTGTCGAGCCACAGCCAGGTCGAAGGAACGAGCGAACTCCCCGACATCCCCGCGCTCGCCCGCGGCGAACCCGCATATCCCGAGGGCCTCGCCGACTGGTCGCCCGAGCGGCTGCGCGAGGCGGGCGAGGCGTATCTTGCGCGCACCCGCATCCAGCGCCGCACCGACCGCCCGTTCTTCATCGACAAGCTCCCCAACAATTGGGCACACGTTGCCTTCATCCAGCTGATCCTACCGAATGCGCGGATCATCGATGCGCGGCGGCATCCGCTCGGCTGCTGCTTTTCCAACTTCAAACAGCATTTCGCGCGCGGTCAGGGCTTCAGCTACGGGCTCGAGGATATGGGGCGTTACTATCGCGATTATGTGCGGTTGATGGCGCATGTCGATGCCGTGCTCCCCGGTCGCGTCCAGCGCGTGCTGTATGAAGACATGGTCGCCGATACCGAGGCCACCGTGCGCGCACTGCTCGCCGCGTGTGGGCTCGCGTTCGAACCTGCGTGCCTCGCCTTTCACCAAACCGAGCGCGCGGTGCGGACGGCGAGTTCGGAGCAAGTGCGCCGCCCGATCTTCCGCGAGGGCACCGACGCGTGGAAACCGTTCGAGCCGTGGCTCGCCCCCCTCACGGCGGCGCTCGGCGAGACGCTCGACGCCTATCCGGCAGCACCGAACGCGTTGTAATTCCGCCACGCTTGCGCAGCATTGTTGCTGTCGTGTTGCTGCACGCTTGACGAATACCGCAGTCGCGAACAGCTTCTCCGCAACATCGTAAGGGGGAATTTGATGTCGCTGTTCGGGCACCGCGCCGTCGTCGCTGCATTGCTGTCATCGGTCGCCTGCGTCAGCCCAGCGCTGGCGCAGACCGCACCAGCCGAGCGGACGCCGCCCTCCGAGCCTGTCGTCGATGGCGGCGACATCGTCGTCACCGCGACCAAGCGCTCGGAAACGTTGCAGAGCGTGCCGATCGCGGTCCAGGCGCTGCCGACCAAGGCGCTCGACCAGCTCAACATCACCAACTTCGCGCAATATGCGAAGCAACTGCCCTCGGTCTCGTTCCAGCCCGCCGCCAATGCTGGCGGCAATCCCGGCCAGATCGTGATCTACCAGCGCGGCATCGCGGCGGGCGGCGAAGGCAACCATTCGGGCTCGCTCCCCGCGGTCGGCGTCTATCTTGACGAGCAGCCGGTCACGACAGTCGGCGGCAATCTCGACGTCCATATCTATGACGTCGCGCGGATCGAGAGCCTGTCGGGGCCGCAGGGCACGCTGTTCGGCGCGTCGTCGGAGGCGGGCACCGTCCGCATCATCACCAACAAGCCCGATCTCTCGCATTTCTACGGCCGCGCCGACGTCGAGGGCAACCACGTCAGCAAGGGCGGCTTCGGCGGCAAGGCCGAGGGGATGCTCAACATCCCGCTTGCGGACAATATCGCGCTCCGCGTCGTCGGCTTCTACCAGCGCGACGCCGGCTATATCGACAATGTCGCGGGGACACGCCGCTTCTGCGGCGGCACCAACTTCGACGCCGCGGGCAATTGCGTGAAGGACGGCATCACCGTCAACAACGCCAGCTTCGTCAAGAAAGACTATAACGACACCGAAATCGCCGGCGGCCGCGCCGCGCTGAAGATCGATCTCGACAGCAATTGGACCGTGACGCCGACCGTCATGTACCAGGATACGCGGAGCCACGGCGCCTATGGGTATGATCCCAAGGTCGGCGACCTCAAGCTCCAGCATTTCCTCCCCGAATATCGCCGCGACCGCTACGTCCAGGCGGCACTGACGATCGAGGGCAAGGTCGGCAATTGGGACCTGACCTATGCCGGCGCGTATCTCGACCGCAAGGCGGCGCAGTCGAGCGACTATACCGATTACGCCGAGGCCTACGACAATCTCTATTCGTCGGTCGGCGGCCTCGCCGGCTATTTCTATTACAAGGACAATGCCGGCCGGCAGATCGCCCCGCTGCAGAACGTGGTGGCGACCGACCATTTCAAGAAACTGAGCCAGGAGCTGCGCGTCGCAAGCCCCGCGGGCGACCGCTTCCGGATCGTTGCTGGCGCGTTCTACCAACGCCAGAGCAACGACATCAACCAGGACTACCGCGTCGCCGGGCTCGCCACCGCGCTGTCGGTCAACGGGTCGCCGGGCACCTTGTGGCTGACGCAGCAGCACCGCGTCGACAAGGATTATGCGATGTTCGGCGAGGCGAGCTTCGACATCACCCCGACGCTCACCGCAACCGCGGGCGCACGCGCCTTCATCTACGACAATTCGCTGATCGGGTTCTTCGGCTTCGGTCGCAATCCGTCGGGCAATTATTCGGACACGCCGTATAATGGCGCGGGCAGCTCGCGCACAGGCGTCGCAGGGTGCTTCACCACCAACGGCACGCGGTTGCGCGAAGCCGTCGCCGCGGGCGCATCGACCACGCTCGCCCCCGCCGCAGTCGCCGGGAGCCCGTGTACCAATCTCGGCAATTTTGTCGGATGGCTTGGGGTCCAACCGGTCAAGGCCTCGGGCCAGGGCGTCACCTATCGCGCCAATCTCAGCTGGAAGCCGGTGCGCGGCGTGCTGCTCTACGGGACCGTCTCGCGCGGCTTCCGGCCAGGTGGGATCAACCGGCGCGCCGACGTCGCGCCCTATGCCGCCGATTATCTGACCAATTACGAATTCGGCGCGAAGACCACGCTGCTCGGCGGAAGAGCGCATATCAACGGCGCAATCTATCAGGAGGATTGGGCCAAGTTCCAATTCTCCTATCTCGGCGCAAACAGCTTCACCGAGATCCACAACGGCCCCAATGCGCGCGTCCGCGGGATCGAGCTCAACGGCAATCTCAATCTGGGGGGCCTGACGCTCAGCGCGTCGGGAGCGTATAACGACGCCAAGACGCGGCAGAATCTGTGCCTGATCGACGATCCGACGTATCGCTGCACCGACACCGGCAATGGCAACATTGTCTCGGCGCCGGCTGGCACGCGGCTGCCGATCACGCCGCGCTTCAAGGGGAGCGCGTCGGCGCGCTATTCGGTGCCGGTCGGCAGCTTCAAGGTATACGGCCAAGGCGTCGTCTCGCACCAAAGCTCGGCCGCGTCGGACATCCGCACCGCGACGAAATACCCGACCGGGAACGTCTACAACCCCGCCGCAGTGCTTGGCCGGCTCGCCGCCTTCACCAGCGCCGATTTTGCGCTCGGTGCGGAGTTCAACCGCTTCAGCATCGAGCTGTTCCTCCAGAACGCGTTCGACACGCGCGGGCAGATCGCGCGCTTCCAGGAATGCGGCAGCTGCGGGCAGCGGCCTTACATCATCCCGATCGTCCCGCAGACGGTCGGCGTGCGGCTCCACAGCGAGTTCTAGGCCTAGGTCTGCGCCGGACACGAAAAGGGCGGGGAGTGTCGCCACTCCCCGCCCCCTCGCGCTGTCCGAAAAAAGTTTGGCTTAGAAGTGCGTGATCACGCCCAGCATCGGCCGCAGGCTCTTGAAGTTGCTGTAGGTGTTGACCTCGGCACGGATGCGGAAGCCCGCATTGCCCGTGATGCCCTTGAGACCGATGTCCTTGGGACCGAACTCGGTGCCGATGCCGTAGGTGATCGAGTCATACTTCTTGTCGTTGCGGTTGCCCGTCGTATAGGCGGGGAACTTGTCGAACTCGACCCACTGGTAGCCGACCTTGCCGTAGAACATGCCGCTGTCGCCAGCGCGGACGCCGAAGCGGCCTGCTGCGCCATATTCCCAGTTGATGTTGCCCGACACGCCCTTGATGACGTTGCCTTCAACACCGACGAACACCGGACCGAGCGGAACGTTGACGCCGACGACGCCCTGCACCAGCGCACCGGCGAGGCGATAGTTGTTGCGCAGCGAGCCATTGGCGTTGAGCGCGCGCGGGATGCCGTGGTTGGGCTGGTTGTCGAACTGTTCCCAGCCGCCCATCACGCCGACATAGGGCTCGATGCCGAATGCACGGCTGCCGTCGGGTGCGGTCGGAGCGGTTTCGACTGGCGCAGCGGCGGGCGCGTCCTGGGCGAAAGCGGGCGCAGCGACGACCACGGCCAACGCGGCAGCGGCGATTTTAAGAGTACGCATGTGGAATGACCTTAATTTACGGACGTTTTTAGGGGGTGTGCCGGGTATGTGTCCGGAAGCCCGGTGCGCCCTTAACAAGCTTTTGCGACCAATGTTGCACCGCAGCGTAATAATCTTGCCAGTCCGAGATTTTGTCACATTTCTGCAACGGTTTCTTTCCACAGGATGAACGAAACCCGGAAAATGCCTTCACTGGCATAGTTCGCGCTCCGGGTTGGGGACGTCGTGCCATCCACCAGATCGAGACTCAGGTAACTGGAGCAACGCGACTCCGACACATCGCACGGCCGAGTCGGCACCGAGGTCGGGAACGGTAGAAAGTCGTGCAGACGACACCCAAGTCAATGCGATCGCACCGCAAAAATGCGCTGGGCGGACGATATCAGCGCGCCGACAAAAATGTCGCGGCGGGGCTAGGATCAAAGTCGCAACCCGCGCGACGGCGGCGCGCGCCGGTTGCGAACGTCCAGGGCCGGGTGAGCCCCAAGCCATTCCATGTGGGCATCTGGGGTGTAGCGGATTTACAGGACAAATCTGCTGGTTCAGCCGCGGGTGTCACATCGGGCGATCGCCCATGCGCTCACCAAGCCGCACCGGCCGCGCCGGTATCCAGCTTTGATCAAACGCAATCGTTCCCCGCCGAAATAGCATCACGATCGTCGAGCCAAGCAGGAAGCGCCCCATTTCCTCGCCCTGCTCGAGCGCAATCGCTTGATCGGCATAGCGCCATTCCGTCGGCTTGCCAGTCCGCTTTGCATTGACGGTGCCGTGCCATGCCGTCGCGATGCTCCCGACGATCGTGGCTCCGACGAGCACCATCACGAACGTGCCGTGCTCCGGACTCTCGAACACGCACACGAGACGTTCATTTCGCGCAAACAGATTGGGCACGCCGCGTACCGTGACGGGGTTCACGGAAAACAGCGTGCCCGGGATGTGGCGCATCAGGATCAAACTGCCGGCACACGGCATATGCAGCCGGTGATAGTCGCGTGGCGACAGATACAGATTCGCAAAACTGCCATGACGGAACTCGGCAGCCAGTGTGCCGTCGCCGCCGACCAGTTCGGTCGTGGTGAACCGGTGTCCCTTGGCTTGCACGATGTGATGGTCGTCGATCGCCCCGACTTGGCTGATCGCGCCATCGACTGGGCAGATGAAATCAGCCTGCGCCAAAGGGCGAATGCCCGCCCGCAAGGGCCGCGAGAAAAAGTCGTTGAAGCTGGCATAGCTGGCGACGTCCGAATTTTGGGCTTCGCTCATGTCGACCCCGTATCGGGCGACGAACCATCGGATCAGTCGTGTGGTCATCGCACCACCTCGCGCGCTGGCGATACGACCCGCCAGAAGGGTCAGGCGCTGTTTCGGCAGAGCGTATTGAAGCAGGACAGCAAATCGATCGGACATCTTAGACCCTCGCGCATCGGCCCGCGACTATAACGATCGATTGAGCGGCTATGCGAGCGTCTCATCAAACAGATCTCTGGACGCACCCTCGAAAGTGCGCGCCGAACCACCATATGCCGGGCATGGGCGGTCGGTTGAAACGGATAGCTGGGCTCGCGGAGGCTGCCGCAAGAACGGCCACACAGCCCGAAGATGCGTGCTGCGCGTTATGCGGCCGGCCTCTCGGACACCAGGTGGAGCGACATCACGGTGTTCCCAAGAGCGAGGGGGGCACGACGACCGTGCCAGTGCATCCGATCTGCCACCGTACCATCCATGCCTTCGTGACGAACCGTGAACTGGCTTCGGCCTATGGTTCGATGGAGCTGTTGCGCGAACGTGATGATATACGGCACTATCTTCGCTGGATCGCTGGAAAACCCGCCGATTTCCGCGCCCCTACACGGCGACGCAGCGCATAACGACGACTACAGACATCGGCCGAGCCTGCCGTTTGCCTCCAGCGCGCGCGCCAAGGCGCCGAGCGCCGGAAGCGTCGTGGCGTCGATGTCGCCCTCATGCGGTGCCCGCCACAGCGCATCTGGAACGAACGATGCATCGTCGGACAGCCGCCTGTCTGCGCGCGGCTCGATCCCGGTCCGAGTCAGGCACCGCTGAGCGACCGCCGGAGCCGGCAACGTCGCAACCGGCGCGCCGTGCTGCGCTCCGCTAAAGCTCGGTCGGGGCGACGACGTTCGCAGTCGAGTTGACTTTGTTGCACCGCAAGCGGCCCCGCTTCTCAAGCGACGAGCAACAAAAAAGCCCGCCAACTCATTGAGTCTGGCGGGCTTTTAATGGTGGGCGTGGCAAGGATTGAACTTGCGACCCCTGCGATGTCAACACAGTGCTCTACCACTGAGCTACACGCCCACTTCGCTGCGGCAGTGCCTAGCGAGGGGCGGGCTCTAGCGAAGCCTTTGCCCGGGCGCAAGCACTTGCAGTGCGGAAAAATCAGATATTGTCGCTCATTCGTTCGAGCTCGAACATCCGGTCGACCTCGAGCACCAGATCGCGCAGGTGGAACGGCTTCGACAGCACGCGCGCCTGCGGCATCGTCTTGCCGGCCTTGAGCGTCACCGCGGCAAATCCGGTGATGAACATCACGCGCAAATCGGGCGCGAGATCGGCGGCCTTCTGCGCGAGTTCGATGCCGTCCATCTCGGGCATCACGATGTCGGTGAGCAACAGGTCGAAATGCTGGCTTTCGAGCAGCGGGATGGCTGCGGTCCCGCGGTCGACCGCGGCGACGGCATAGCCCGAGCGTTCGAGCGCACGCGTCAGATATTCGCGCATCACGCGATCATCCTCGGCGAGCAAAATGCGTATCATGTCCAAAATCCCGCTTCGCGGCCGCGCCGCTTCCGTACCGCGCGATCCTATGCGCACAGGCCTTAACATTTTCCAGCCGGATCGGCGCGGGCTTATGGTAGGTATTGTCCCATGGCTTCCCTCCCGCCCTCGTTCGAGCGCTATGGCGACGATCCGCCCGCCAGCCCGGTCGTGCTGTCGGTGCCGCATGCCGGCCGCGACTATCCGGTGGCGCTGCAGGCCGCGCTGCGCGTGCCGTTAAATGCGGTGACGGTGCTCGAGGACCGCTACATCGATGCCGTCGCGCTCGCCGCGCATGCGCGCGAGACGATGTTCATCCAGCGCCGCGCACGCGCCTGGATCGACCTCAACCGCTCCGAGCAGGAACGCGATCCGATGATCGACGAGGGCGCGACCTGGACGTCGCAGCCGCTCGCCACCGCCAAGCTGCGCGGCGGGCTCGGGCTGATCCCGCGGCGCGTCGCAGGGGCGGGCGAACTGTGGCGGCGGCGGCTCGACGGCTATGACGTGGCGGCGCGGATCCGCGACGATCATCGCCCGTATCACGCAGCACTCGCAGCGGCGCTGGCGACGGCACGCGCCCGCTTCGGGGTGGCCATGCTGCTCGACGTCCATTCGATGCCGACGCTGGGCGCTGGTGCGCCGCGAATCGTGCTGGGTGACCGTTTCGGGCGCAGTGCAGCATCCCGCTTCGTCGCGGTGGCAGAAGAGACGGCGAAAGCGTCGGGCCATGCCGTGGCGCGCAATGCGCCGTATGCCGGCGGGCATATCCTCGACACGCAGGCCCGCCCCGGCGCGGGGGTGCATGCTTTGCAGATCGAATTCGACCGGACGCTGTATCTCGATGCGGCAGGAGATCAGCCCGGCGACGGCATGCCCGCGATCGCACGGCTGCTCCGCGCGATCATCGACGCGCTGGCGGACGAAGCGACTGCCGGGCTGGCGCTCGCTGCGGAATAAAAAAACCACCGCGTGCAATGCAGCACGCGGTGGCCAAGGTTCAGGGAGGAGGCGCCCTGAAAGGGCGCCGCGCGGTCCCGCGAAAGGGGGGAACACGGGTCCGCGTACGAGGGATATAGGTTGACGCTTTTCGGCCTTCAAGGGCAAAAGTTTTGCCGGCAACAGTTCGTCAGAATTCGGCGCGATCGCGCTTTCGCACGCCCGGCAGCATCCGCGCGAGCACGCCGTTACGCAGCAGGAAATGATGCCGCAGCGCGGCAGCGACATGCACGATAACGAGCGCGGCCATCGCATATCCAAGGATCGAATGCGCCGCGTCGCCGACCGCAGCGGTCTGCGCCGAGACGGGCAGACGGGGTACGTCGAACAGCGCGAACCAGCGCAGCGGATAGCGCGCTTCGCGCCCCGCCGAGCCCATCGCCCAGCCCGACAGCGGGAGCACGAGGAGCAGCGCGTAGAAGGCGACGTGGCTCGCCCGCGCCGCCGCGCGTTCCCATGTCGACAAGGTCGCGGGCAGCCGCGGCGGACGGTGCGTCAGCCGCCAGGCGATCCGTGCCAGCGTCAGCGCCAGCACGGTGAGCCCGATCGACTTATGCAGCGGGATCGCGCCCGCGACCCCGTCGAGCAGCGATTCGTGCAGCAGCCCGATCGCCAGATTGACCCCGATCAGCGCGGCGATGATCCAGTGAAACCAGATCGCGCCGCGCGAATAGCGATCGATCCGAACGATCGCGCTGCGGGCCATCAGTTGACGAGCTGCGGCACCGGTGCCTTGCCGAGCTTGACCTGGCGATCGAAGATCTGCGGCAACGTCGAGAGCGAGAAGAGGTGAGCGTAGATCAGCGGGAGCAGGCCCGACTTCTGGATCTTGCGCAGTTGGTCGCCGCGCAGCTCGTTGAGCTTCTCTTCATTGACCATCTGGAAGCCGCGGTAGATGAACGGCTGCTCGTTGCCCTCGACCTGCAGCGTGACTTCGCCTTCCATCAGCAAGCCCATCTCGCGCAGTTCGGACATGAAGTTGGCGGTGCGCGCGCCGGCCTGCTCGAACTGCTCGTTGAAGCCCAGGATGTTCTGGACGACTTCGGTCGGCTTGCCGTCGGCGAACAGCGCCTCGCCATCGTCGAATGCGCCGATCGCCTCGCCGGTCGGATCGAAGCAGAGCGACAGTTCCTCGGCGTCGGGGCGCAGCCGCGCGAGCATGAAGGGATAGCGGCGGACATAGGCCGGGACATAGACCGTGTCTTCGGTCAGCTTGCCGTCGTCGCCGATGAAGACGTTGACGCCTTCGTTGAGGCCCATCAGCGCGATCGGGATCGCATCGTCGCCGCTGGTGAAGACGATCGGCAACGTGCGCTGCGCCATCACGAATTCGTCGACGGTGATCGGAATGGCGTGCTGGCCGACGAGGAAGGTCGCGCGGTCGAGCATGCGCATCTTGAAGGCGGCATGCGTCTCGCTCGAAAGCGGCTCGAGCGCGTTATAGAAGAGCGGAAGCGATTGCGGCGCGCTGGCCATCGGGATTCTCCATCGAACGTCAAAGCGCTGCGGTTTGCTACGCCGGATGGCCGCTGGCTCTATGGTGCAGGAGGGCTTTCCGCAAGGCCGAGCAGTTTATCGGGGTTCATCAACCCATAAGGATCGAGTCCCGCCTTGATCGCACGAAGCGCGGCCATGCGCGCGGGCGAGGACAGGCGCGCGAGTTCGGCGCGCTTCATCTGGCCGATGCCGTGCTCGGCCGAGATCGAACCGCCCGCCGCGACGACAAGATCGTGGACGAAGCGCGTGACCCCCGGCGCCTCCTCGGCATACCAGCGCGCGGGGTCGACCCCGGCGGGCGCGCGGACGTGGAAATGGACGTTGCCGTCGCCGAGATGGCCGAAGGCGGTGGCGTGGCTTCCGGGAAAGCGCGCCTCGGCGGCGGCGGCGGCCTCGACCATGAAGCGCGGCATGCTTGCGACGGGGACCGAGATATCGTGCTGCATCGCAGGGCCACTGGCGCGCTCGGCCTCTGACAACGAATCGCGAATCCGCCAGAACGCCTCGGCCTGCGCCTCCGATGCGGCGATCGTCGCATCGGCGGCTTGCCCGTCGGCGAGCGCCGGGGCGAGCAGGCGCTCGAGCAGCGCCGCGGGCGACTCGGCGGCAGGATCGGTCGCGACCGATTCGATCAGCACGTGCCAGCGATGCGTGGTCGCGAGCGGTGCGCGCGTACCCGGGATATGCGCGAGCACTTGCGCGAGCGAATCGCCCGAGACGATTTCAAAGCTCTCGATCGTGTCGGTCTGCCGCTCGAGCCGTCGCAGCAAGGCGAGCGCGGTTTCGGGGTCGGCGAGCCCGACCCAGGCGACGGCGCGCTGCGCGATCGCCGGATACAGGCGGAGCGTGACCGCGGTGAGGATGCCGAGCGTGCCCTCGGCGCCGATCAGCAGATGATCGAGATCATAGCCGCGATTGTCCTTTTTCAGCGCGGCAAGACCGTCATGGATCTCGCCATTCGGCAACACCGCCTCGACGCCTGCGACGAGCCCGCGCATCGTCCCGAAGCGCAGCACTTGCGTGCCGCCGGCATTGGTCGAGGCGAGCCCGCCGATCGTCGCGCTTCCGCGGGCGCCGAGCGTCAGCGGGAAGCGCATCCCCTCCGCCTCGGCCGCGGCATGAAGATTGGCGAGGATCACGCCCGCCTCGGCAACCGCGAGCCCGGCGGCAGGGTCGATCGAGCGGATCAGGTTCATCCGCCGCAGCGAGACGATCAGCGCCGAACCGTCGGCGGGCGGCGTCGCGCCGCCTACCATCGAGGTATTGCCCCCTTGCGGGACGAGCGGAACGCCGTGGTCGGCGGCGAGCCGCATGACCGTCGCGACCGCCGCGGTGCTGTCGGGCGAGAGGATCGCGGGGCTGCGGCCGTGATAGCGTCCGCGCCAGTCGTCGAGCCACGGCGCGATGTCGCCTGGATCGGTCGTCACCGCAGCGTCGCCAAGCGCGGCACGCACGGCGTCGATGAGGCTGGTCTGGCGCGGACTGGGCTGTATCATGGTCATATCGCTGCCTCTATCACCGCCCTTCGCACGCCGCCAATTCATCCGCTGTTCAAGCCTATAGGGTAACCCCGCGTCCCCAATGCCGAACCTGGTCCTTCCCCTCACCGTGTTGCTTGCGCTCGCCCCGGCTGCTTCGGCCGAGATGGGGCCGTTCGACCGTGTCGAACTGGCGCAATTGTCGATCCACCAGCGCATCGTGATCCGCATCCCGCGCGTCTTCGGGCGGCGCGCCGAGGAGCGTTCGGAGTTTGCCGAGCAGCGCTGGGTCACTAAAAAAGGCCCGAAATGCGTGCCGATGGGAGCGATTGAAGGCGCGGTCATCACTGGCAGCGACAGTGTCGATCTGCTCGTCGCCGATGGTACGCGGTTGCGCGCGGAGTTCGACGACGATTGCCCGGCGCTCGATTTCTATTCGGGATTGTACGTCAAAGGCACGTCGGATGGGATGGTCTGCGCCGACCGCGACTCGATTCGCTCGCGCTCGGGCAGCGCGTGCAAAATCGAGCGTTTCCGGCGGCTCGTCGCCAAGCGATGAGGCTTGCGATGCCCTTTTTCTTGACATTCGCGGCTTAATCCGCAAGCGCTTTGCCCTGTTCGTGGGCGCTTTCGCCCCGGCGCTTTTTCCGGACACCGCATGACTTTTGCCGATCTCGGCCTTTCCGACGAACTCCAGCGCGCCGTCAACGAGTCGGGCTATACCGAGCCGACTCCGATCCAGGCGAGCGCGATCCCCTCGATCCTGATGGGCAAGGACCTCGTTGCCGTCGCGCAGACGGGCACCGGCAAGACCGCCGCCTTCGTGCTGCCGATGATCGACATCCTCGGCGAAGGCCGCAGCCGCGCCCGCATGCCGCGCACGCTGATCCTCGAGCCGACGCGCGAACTCGCCGCGCAAGTCGCCGAGAATTTCGAAAAATACGGCAAGTATCACAAGCTCTCGATGGCGCTGCTGATCGGCGGCGTGTCGATGGGCGACCAGACCGCCGCGCTCGAAAAGGGCGTCGACGTCCTGATCGCGACGCCGGGCCGGCTGATGGATCTGTTCGGGCGCGGCAAGATCCTGCTGACCGGCTGTTCGATGCTGGTGATCGACGAGGCCGACCGGATGCTCGACATGGGGTTCATCCCCGACATCGAGGAAATCTGCACCAAGCTGCCAAAGACGCGGCAGACGCTGCTCTTCTCGGCGACGATGCCGCCGCCGATCAAGAAGCTCGCCGACAAGTTCCTCGACAATCCCAAGACGATCGAAGTCGCGCGCCCCGCGACCGCCAACGTCAACATCAAGCAGTGGCTGGTGCACGTCACCGCCGCCAAGAAGCGCGACAAATTGATCGAGCTGCTGCGCCAGGAAGACGTCAAGACCGGCATCATCTTCTCGAACCGCAAGACGACGGTCCGCGAGCTCAACAAGGCGCTCCAGCGTGCCGGCTTCGCGTCGAGCGAAATCCATGGCGACATGGAGCAATCGCAGCGCATCGCCGAGCTCGACCGCTTCAAGAAGGGCGAGGTCAGCATCCTCGTCGCCTCCGACGTGGCGGCACGCGGGATCGACGTGAAGGGCGTGAGCCACGTCTTCAACTTCGATGCGCCGTGGCATCCCGACGATTATGTCCACCGCATCGGCCGCACCGGCCGCGCCGGCGCGACGGGGATCGCGTTTACCTTCGCGACGCCCGATGACGTCGAGAACATCCAGAATATCGAGAAGCTGACCGGCTTGAAGATCGAGCGCTATGAAGCGGGCGAAGCACCGGTCGTCGCGTCCGACGACGCCGAAGCGCCGCGCGCGGCGACCAAGGCGCGGCGTCGCCCCAAGGCGGCTGCGAAGCCCGAGGCCGCACCCGCCGAGGTCGAGACGGCGGTCGAGTCCGAGCGCCCTGCCCGCGCTCCGCGCGAAGAACGCACGCCGCGGGCGGAACGTCCTGCGCGTGAGGAGCGGCCTGCTCGCGAGGAACGGCCTGCACGCGAGGAGCGACCTGCCCGTGAAGAGCGTCCGGCTCGTGAAGAACGGCCTGCTCGCGCGGAACGCCCGGCTCGTGACGAACGTCCGGCTCGTGACGAACGCCCTGCGCGTGAGGAGCGCGCCCCGCGCGACGACCGTTCGGCCCGCGATTCGCGACAGCAGCGCGATACGCGCCCGACCCGCGAGAGCGACGCGCCGCGCGCCGAGGTTCCCAACCAGATCGCGCCGATCGATGCCGTCGACGACGGCGGTTGGAACGGCCCGATGCCGGCATTCCTGCTCGCCAAGCTGACACTGACCGAGTGAGCCTGCCGATCGCTGGGTACGCGGCGGCAGTCGTCGCTCCTGGCGGGCTATATAAGGCTGCTCCACGCGACGGCGTGGAAATCAGTCTACACTGCCGCCAGGTTCCTCCCCCGCGAACCGGCGGGGGGAGCACTCGGCGAAAGGCGGAGCTCTCCGCGAGCGTGTCGCTTGTGGCTACGCCGCGTCCACCACCAACCTGAAGGCTGGTGGTCCCCCTCCTCCGCCTCGCGAGGGAGGATTGAAGTTACCCTGCCGCCCCCGCCTGCGCGATCAGCGCATCGTCGATCTCGCCAGCGCGCTTGTACGCCGGGCGGCTGAGGATCCGGCCGAGATAGTCCTCGAACGCCGCGCGCTTCGGCAGTGAACCGAACATCACGCCCCACGCGACTTGCGATCCGGCATAGACATCGGCCGCGCTGAAGCTTTCCCCAGCAATGTACGGATTGGCCGACACCGCTTTCTCCAGCACATCGACCGTCAGATCGAAATGACCATAGCCCGCCATCCGTTGCTGATCATCGGTCGGCGTCACGCCGAGCGACTTGTTGGTCACGGCATGCTCGACCGGCCCCGCCGCAAAAAACAGCCAGCGATAATAATCGGCGCGCTCGCCGAGCGGCGGCGCGAGCCCGGCTTCGGGAAAGGCGTCGGCGAGATAGGCGCAGATCGCCGCCCCCTCGGTCAACACATGCCCGTCGTGGACGATCGCCGGCACCTTCCCCATCGGATTGATCGACCGGTACGCCTCGCCCTTCATCGTCGTCGCATAATCGAGCACGACCGTTTCATACGGCGCGCCGACCTCCTCGAGCATCCAGCGCGCGATCCGCCCGCGCGACATCGGGTTGGTATAGAAGGTCAGCGCCATGATCGGTCTCCGAATCGGTCAGCAAGAACAATAGAAGAACATTACCGAGCCGAAGCGTCAATCCTCAGAGGGACTTGGCGAAGAGCGCCAGCATCCGCGCCCACGCCTTGTCGGCCTGCGCTGCATTGTAGACCTTGCTGTCGGGCGGGGTCCAACCGTGCATCGTGCCGGTATAGACCTCGATCTCGGCGGGCAGCTTGGCTGCGGCAAACGCGGTGCGCAGCGTGTCCTTGGCAGCGGGATCACGCGCGTCGTCGTTCGCGGCGATCGCGACGAGGTAGCTCGCCTTCATCTTGGGGATCAGCAGATGCGGGCTGTCGGGCTTGTCGGTGGCGAGCCCACCGCCGTGGAAGCTCGCGCCCGCGCGGACTCGTGTCGGGTTGGCGGCCGCGGTGCGCATCACCATCGGGCCGCCCATGCAATAGCCCGTGGTCGCGAGACCCTTGGCGCGGTCGACCTGCTTCTGCGCGTCGAGCCAGGCGGTGAAGGCGAGCGCGTCGCGCGTCGTGCCGTCGGTGCTGAGCGCCTGGACATAGGGCATGATTTTCGCGCGCACTTCGGGCTGCCCGAAATCCTCGCCCGGCGCGATGATCGGCGATTTCACCGAGCGGTAGAATTGGTTGACGACCAGAACTGCATAGCCCGATTGCGCGAGCCGATCGGCCATCTGCCGGAACGCCGGGCGCAATCCCATGATGTCGGGCCAAACGAGCACGCCGGGCGCCTTGCCGGTCGCGGGTGCGACGAAATAGGCGTCGGCTTTGCCGTCGGGCGTGTCGATCACGACGTCGCGGCCGAGGATCTTGGCGGCGTTAGCCGGCGCCGGGAGCAGCATCGCGAGCCCGGCCGCACCGGCGATCGTGGCGAAGCCGCGGCGGGTGAGCGAGGGATCGGCGAGATGCGCGTCATTCTCGGCCACGGTGAAATCGTCACACATCGGTCTCTCTCCTCGCGAATCGCCATTGAGGCGTTTGCCGCACCATAGGGAAATTTTTCGCGACGGATATCCTGCCGATCCTCGACGATCCCGGGGACGCTAGACGGTACGCCACCACCACACGCCGTCCTCGAGCGTCCGCACCGCTCGCCCCTCGACCTCGAGCCGCCGCACATGCGCGAGCGCCTCGCCCGTCGCCATGCCGAGCATGTCGGGTCCGATCGCACGGCGGAACAGTCGCCCGAAACAATCGATCGCGCGCTTCGGCTCGGCGAGGAACACCTCGAGCTCGTCGAGCCGTTCGCGATGTTCGCGGTCCATCGCATCGAGCCGCGCGTGCAGCCCGGTGAACGGGTCGCCATGCCCCGGCAGGACAAGCAGATCGTCGGGCAATTGCTTGAGCCGCGCGATCGATTCGAACCATTCGCCGAGCGGATCGGCAGCGGGCTCGGTCACGCCGAGCGAGATGTTCGGGCTGATCCGCGGCAACACCTGATCGCCCGCGATCAGCACCTTGGCTGCAGGATCGTAGAGGCAGGCATGTTCGGGGCTGTGTCCCGATCCGACGACGATCTGCCACTCGGTTTGCCCGATCCGCAGCGTGTCGCCATGCTGGATCCGCGTGTAGCCGAGCGGCAGCGGCGTCACGATCCGGCGAAACCCTGCCCAGCCGCGTTCGCACGCATGCGCGATCTGCGCATCGTCCCATCCAGCGCCGCGCCAGAAGGCGAGCATCTCGTCGGGCACAGCGTCGCGCGCGTCAGCTACCAGCATCCGCGCGGTGAGCCACTCGCCGCGCGTCATCACGAGCGGGCAGCCATGTTTGTCGCACATCCAGCCGGCGAGCCCGATATGGTCGGGGTGGAAATGCGTGCCGATCATTTGCGTCACGCGAACGCCGGCGAGTGACCCTTTCGACAGCGCCTTCCAGGCATCGCGCGCCTCGGTCGTGTTCATCCCCGTATCGACCAGCGCAACGCCGCCATCGTCATCGAGCAGCCAGCAATTGACGTGCTTGAGCGGCCCGGGAACATGCAGTCGGACCCAGCCAATGCCGGGTGCCACTGGCATCACGTCGTGCGCGTCAGGCTCGGCGCCGCCGAACGGATAGGTCAGCCCCTTGTGGCTGGTCGGGGCGAACGCGGGGGCGATGGGTGCGGTGGACATGGCACGGGGTAGCGCGATGGCGCCGCCGAAGTCACGCGTTTCCGCTATGCGGCGAGCGCGGCGCCCTCGCCGAGCACATGGCGCAGCACTTGGTCAGGTGTTTCGAACAGCATATCGGGCTCAAGCCGCGTCAGTACGTCGCGATTGGCATAGCCCCACAGCACGGCGCCCGAGCAGATCCCGACCTTCTTCGCCGCAACGACATCGCGCGTCTCGTCGCCGATCGAAATCGCCTCGCTCTGCGCGATGTCGCATTTGCGCAATACGCGACGATAGCGCCGCGCTTTGCCGAAGAGCGACGCGCCACATTCGAACCGCTCGATCAAAGCGGCATTGGCAGGGCCCAGAATTGCGCGGGCATTGTCCTCGGCATTCGACGTGACGAGGGCAATCCGTACGCCGCTCGCCGCCAATTGCTGGAGCAACGCCGGGATCCCGTCGAACAGCGCGATACGATCGGTCTGTTGGGCGAGCAGGTCGTGTGTATAGCGGCCGATCGCAGGCAGCTTCCAGCGCGGGATGCCGAGATGGCGGATCACTTCGCTCGACGTCTTGCCGCGCAGCAATTCGACCTCGTCCGCGGCGACCTTACGAAACTTGAAGCGATCGGCGAGATGGTCGGCGATCGACAGGAACCAGTCTGCGCTATCGGCCAGCGTCCCGTCGAAATCGAAGATCACGAGACGATAGCGCGGCGACATCGGGCGATCTCAGCGCCGGCCGCGACGTTTGCCGCCATCGCCGTCCTGCAGGACGGCGGCGCTGCGGATCGTCACCAGTTCAGAGCGAGTGACGACGCCATCCTTGTCGAGATCGAACCGGTCGAACAGCACGCCGAATTGCGCCTGGAGTTCGGCGAGCGTGATGCGGTTGTCGGTGTCGGCATCGACTTGATACGGGCTCGGCAACGCGTTGCGGTCGCCGAGCCATTTCTGCGCCCAATCGCTATAGCCGATATAGCCAGCCGATCCGGCGGGGTTCGGCCCGGCATCGACGAAACTGCGCGCGACGCAGGCGGTCAACTCGGCGCGCGTCGTGCGCGCATCACCATTGGCGTCGCAGGCGGCGATGAACAGCGCGGCGGGTTCGGCGACGATCGTCGCGCCCGGCTGGCGCGGCGGAACCGGCGCTGCCGGCGGCGGCACCTGCGCAGCGAGCGCGAGCAGCAGAATCAGACTCATGCACGCACCCCCCTGTCCGGCAACAGCAGACTGGCGTCACCGTAGCTGTAGAATCGGTATCCGTCTGCAATGGCATGCGCATAGGCGGCCTGCATCGTATCAGTACCCATCAACGCACTGACCAGCATGAACAGGGTCGAGCGTGGAAGATGGAAGTTGGTCACCAACCCATCGATCCCGCGGAAACGATAGCCCGGCGTGATGAAGATCGCGGTATCGCCCTCGAACGGCCGGATCACCCCGTCCTCGCCGGTCGCGCTCTCGATCAGCCGCAGGCTGGTCGTGCCGACCGCGATCACCCTGCCCCCGGCCGCGCGGACCGCGTTGAGGCGGTCGGCGGTCGCCGCGTCGATCCGGCCCCATTCGGCGTGCATCTTGTGGTCGGCGGTGTCGGTCGCCTTGACCGGCAGGAAGGTGCCTGCGCCGACATGCAGCGTCAGCGTGGCATGCGCGATCCCGGCGGCAGCGAAGCGCGCCATCAGGTCGGGGGTGAAGTGCAACGCCGCGGTGGGCGCTGCGACCGCGCCCTTTTCGGCGGCGAACATCGTCTGGTAATCATCGGCGTCCTGCGCATCGGCGGCGCGGCGCGCGGCGATATAGGGCGGCAGCGGCATCCGCCCGGCGCGCTCGAGCAGCAGTTCGACCGGCTCCTCGCCCTGGAATTCGAGCGCGAAACTGCCGTCTTCGCCGCGATCGTGCGCGGTCGCGATGACGCCGCTGCCGAAATCGATCGCGTCGCCGTCGCGCAGCCGCCGCGCATTCCGGATGAACGCGCGCCAGCGACGCGGCCCCTCGCGCTTGTGCAGCGTCGCGCCGATCCGCGAATCGCCACGCGTCCCCTCGAGCTGCGCCGGGATGACGCGCGTGTCGTTGAACACGAGTAGATCGCCCGCGCGTAACGCCCCCGGCAGATCGCCGACGCTGCGGTCGTGCAGCGCTGTGCCCTCGACCACGAGCAGCCGTGCCGAATCGCGCGGCGACGCCGGGCGCAGCGCGATCCGCTCGGGCGGCAGGACAAAGTCGAACAGGTCGACGTTCATTGACCGCATGCTCCCCGCCGCGAAGACCTGTCTTACGCGGCCTTCTTCTTCGGTGCAGCGGCCGGCTTGCCCTTGAGCATCGGCTTCACCGCCGGCTTGCTCGGGGCAAGCGTAGCAGGTGCGATCGTCGGCTCGGGCGCCGGCGGCGCAGGCACATAGGCCGGCGGGCTGTCGGCGGCGATATAAGCGTGGAGGATGCGCGACGGGCGCGTCGGCGGTTCGCCGCGTGCGATCGTGTCGACATATTCCATGCCCGAGATCACGCGACCGAAGATCGTGTACTTCTTGTCGAGCTTCATGTTCGGGTTGAACACGATGAAGAACTGGCTGTTGGCGCTGTTCTCTGCCTTGGTCACCTGCTCGACGGTCGCGCCTTCGGCCGAGCCTTCGCGCGCTGCCGAGACCGCGCCGCGCACGTGCGGCAGCCAGTTGAACTCGGCGGGAACGTCCGGGAGCGTCGAACCGCCGGTGCCGTCGCCCTTGGGGTCGCCGGTCTGCGCCATGAAGCCTTCGATCACGCGGTGGAACAGCAGGCCGTCATAGAAATGCTGGCGCGTCAGCGTCTTGACACGCTCGACCATTTTCGGCGCGGCATCTGGACGCAGCCAGATGATGACGCGGCCGCCGGTCGACAGATCGAGATACAGCAAATTCTCGGGGTCGGTCGCCGACGGGATCGGCGGGCGACCGGCGGTCGTCACGACCGCGGACTTGGCGTCGTCCTTCTTCTTGTTGGCAAGGGCGGGTCCGGCGAGAAACGCCAGGAGAAGGACAAACAGGCTGGCAACGAAACGCATTATTTCCCCGCGAAATATCTCGGAATGGAGTCGCGCTTAGACCATGTGCCGCTTTGCGCCAAACTGAACGTTGCCGGGCAAAGGCGACCGAATTAGGGCCGCATGCCCTTTCGGCCGATCTGCTCGACGCGGTCGACGACGTCTTGCGCCACGCTCGGCGTCACGAACCGCGTAACCGGCCCGCCATAGAAAGCGATTTCCTTGACCAGGCGGCTCGCGATCGGCTGGAGCGCGACGTCGGCCATCAGGAACACCGTCTCGACGCGGTCGTTGAGCGCGCGGTTCATGCCGGTCAATTGATACTCATATTCGAAATCGGTGACGCCGCGCACGCCGCGCAAGATGATGTTTGCCCCCTGGGCCTCGGCGAAATCCATCAGCAGCGAATCGAATGCTACGACGCTGACGCCCTCGATCTTAGCGGTTTCGCGCTCGATCATCGCGAGCCGCTCGTCGAGCGTGAACATCGGCGACTTGGACGCATTGGTCGTGACGCCGATGACGAGCCGGTCGACCAAGGTCGCGCCGCGCCGAATGATGTCCATATGCCCCAGCGTCACCGGGTCGAACGTCCCCGGATAGACGCCGATGCGATCGGTCAACGATCGCGCTCCAGCGTGAAGCGGGCGATATCGCGGAGCAGATCGGCTTCGGGGCCGAAATGCTGGAGATGCTGGATCGCCTGATCGACCAGCATCCGCGCCTGCGCGCGCGCGCGGTCGAGACCGAGCAGCGAGAGGAAGGTTTCCTTCCCCGCGCCCTCATCCTTGCCGAGCTTCTTGCCGACCGCAGCCTCGTCGCCCTCGACGTCGAGAATGTCGTCGGCGATCTGGAAGGCAAGCCCCATGTCGCGCGCATAGCCGCGCAGGCCCACGCGCCCCTCGGGCGGCACCTTGCCGAGGATCGCACCCGCCTCGACCGAACAGGCGATCAGCGCGCCGGTCTTCATCGCCTGGAGGCGCGTGACGGTCGGCAGGTCGAAGGTCGATTTCTCGGCCTCCAGATCCATCGCCTGCCCGCCCGCCATGCCCGACGGGCCGGCCGAGCGCGCGAGATCGAGCACCAGCTCGCTGCGCACGAACGGATCGGGATGCGTCGCGGGATCAGCCAGAATCTCGAACGCCAGCGCATGGAGGCAATCCCCCGCGAGAATCGCGGTCGCTTCGTCGAACGCCTTGTGCACCGTCGGCTTGCCGCGCCGCATGTCGTCATCGTCCATCGCGGGGAGATCGTCATGGATCAGCGAATAGACGTGGATGCATTCGATCGCGGTGGCGACGCGGCCGGCGCAATCGCGATCGACCGCGAACAGCCGCGCCGTCGCGAAGACGAGCAGCGGTCGCAACCGCTTGCCCCCGCCGATCGCGGCATGGCGCATCGCGCGATACAAATCGGCGCGCGGGTCATTGGGGATGGTGAGGAACGTGTCGAGCCGGCGATCGACGTCGGCGCCGACCTGGGACAAGGCCGCCTTGAGCGACAGGGACGCTGCGGTCATGCCATCAACCTGCGGCAAAGGGCTGCGTGCCGACGGCACGCCCCTCGCTGTCGGTACGGATCGCTTCGATCCGCGCCTGTGCCGCCGTCAGACGGTCGTCGCAACGACGCCGCAATTTATCGCCGCGCTCATAGAGCGCGATCGCCTGGTCGAGCGGCGCATCGCCGCTCTCGAGCCTCGACACGATCCCCTCCAGTTCCTTGAGCGCCGCTTCGAACGTCAACTCTTCGATCGGTTTATCCATTTGGCAGCTATGCGGCACGCGAGCGTTTGGGGTCAAGGATACGCGAGGCCTCGGTTGCGTTTGTTGTTCGTCCCCAATGAGGAATACCCCATGTTTACCAGCATCGACCCCGCCACCGGCGCGCCGGGCCAATCCTATGCCGAGCTGACCGGCGCAGAAATCGAGATCAAGCTCCAGCGCGCGCACGACACCTTCCGCGAATGGCGGCTGACCGATCTCGCGACCCGCACCGCCCTGCTCGAGCGAATCGCCGAGCAATTCGACGCCAATACCCAGCGCCTCGCCGAAACCGCGACGCGCGAAATGGGCAAGACGCTCAAGTCCGCCATCGCCGAGGTGCAGAAATGTGCGCAGGCGTTCCGCCATTATGCGCAGGAAGGCGCGGCCATGCTTGAACCGCGCAGCTTCCCCGGCGCGACCGCGACGTGGCATCCGATGGGTCCGGTGCTCGCGGTGATGCCGTGGAATTTCCCGTATTGGCAGGTCGTGCGCTTCATGGCGCCGACGATCCTGGCGGGCAATGTCGGGCTGCTGAAGCACGCGTCGAGCGTGCAGGGTTGTGGAGCGGCGCTCGAGGAGATGGTGATCGCCGCGGGCGGGCCAGCCGGGCTGTTCCAGAATCTGGCGATCAAATCCGACAAGGTCGATGCGCTGATCGCCGATGATCGGATCGTCGCCGTGACGCTGACGGGGAGCGAAGGCGCGGGGATGAAGGTGGCGGAAGCTGCCGGACGCGCGCTGAAGAAGGTCGTGCTTGAACTTGGCGGGTCGGACCCGTTCATCGTGATGCCCTCGGCCGATCTCGATGCGGCGGCCAAGGCCGCGGTGACCGCGCGCGTGCAGAATACCGGTCAGTCGTGCATCTGCGCCAAGCGGATGATCGTTCATGCCGATGTCTATGATGCCTTCCTCGAGAAATTCTCGGCGGGGATGCAAGGGGTCGTCGCCGGCGACCCGATGGATGCGGCGAGCGACATGGGCCCGCTATCGAGCGAGGAGCAGCGCGCGACCGTGCTCGGCCAGCTCAAGTTGTTCGAGCAGGCGGGCGCGAAGCTGCTGTTCGGCGGCGAGGCGCTTCCCGGCAAGGGCGCGTATATGTCGGCCGGCATTCTGGTCGACGTGCCGACTGATCACGAAGTCGCGAACGAGGAACTGTTCGGGCCGATTGCGATGCTGTTCAAGGCGGCGGATATCGACGAGGCAATCGGTATCGCCAATGCCGTGCCGTTCGGACTGGGCTCGTCGGTGTGGACGCAGGATGCCGACGAGCGCGCGCGCTTCGAGCGCGATATCGAGGCGGGGATGATCGCGGTCAACAAGATGCTGGCAAGCGCGCCCGAGGCGCCGTTCGGCGGGGTGAAGCGCTCGGGACACGGGCGCGAGTTGGGGCCATACGGGCTGCACGAGTTCATGAACTTGAAGACCGTGCTGGGGTAAGGTGCCTCCCGCCCTCTCCCGCGAGCGGGAGAGGCTACGGAGACTTGGGTCGCGCTTCTTCAGCGCGGCCCTGGTCGTCGTCGGTGAGGGTCTTCCTTTTTTACGAGCGTCGAGAATCAGAAGAAAAAGACCCTCACCCAACCCTCTCCCGCAAAAGCGGGAGAGGGCTTTGAAGGCTTGCATTCAGTCCATCGTCAGCACGATCTTCCCGATATGATCCCCCGCCTCCATCCGCGCATGCGCAGCGGGGGCTTCGGCGAGCGGGAAGCTGCGGTCGAGGATCGGCTTTAGCCGGCCCGCTTCGACATGCGGCCACACCGTGCGGTGGAGTTCGTCGGCGACGAGGCTCTTGAACGCCGAATCGCGCGGACGCAGCGTCGATCCGGTCAGCGTCAGGCGGCGGCGCATGATGTCGAAGATCGGGATGGTGGCGGTCGCCCCGCCCTGCACCGCGATCGACACGTGCCGACCGTCTTCGGCCAGGCATTGGAGGTTGCGCGGCAAATAGTCGCCGCCGACCATGTCGAGCACGACCGCGCAGCCCTGGCCGTCGGTGATCTTGGCGACCCGTTCGACGAAATCCTCGGTCTTGTAATTGATCGCATGCGCCGCGCCGAGTTTCAGCGCCGAGGCGCATTTGTCGTCGGAGCCCGCAGTGATGATCACGCTCAGCCCGAAGATCGCGCCGAGGCTGATCGCCATCGTCCCGATCCCGCTCGTCCCGCCATGCACCAGCACGGTGTCGCCTTCGGTCGCATACCCACGCTCGAACAAATTGGTCCACACGGTGAAGAGCGTTTCGGGCAAAGCCGCTGCCTCGATCATCGACAAGGCATGCGGCACGGGCAGCACTTGCCCCGCCGCAACCGCGACATATTCGGCATAGCCGCCACCCGCGAGCAAGGCGCAGACGGGCTGCCCCATCAGCTCGAAATCGACGTCAGCGCCTTGCGCGACGACGATTCCCGACACCTCGAGCCCCGGGATCGACGGCGCGCCCGGCGGCGGCGCGTAGCCGCCCTTGCGCTGGAGCACGTCGGGCCGGTTGACCCCGGCCGCGGCCACACGGATCAGCACTTCGTCGGGGCGCAGCGTCGGAACGGGCCGTTCGACCACGCGCAGGACTTCGGGTCCGCCCGGACCATCGGGGTCGATTGCGCGCATGGTATCCGGAATTCCGTCCATCGATCTTATGCCCCGTTTTGCCTGCGCGCCTTATTGACATGGCCGCTCGCCGGGTCAACGATCCTGCAATGGACTTGGACGAGATTCTCCCGAAACGCGCGGGCGATCCGCTCGCGGCGCTGCTCGCGCAGGACCTCGACCCGTTGTCGGTCGCGGAACTTGAGGCGCGGGTTGCCGCGCTGCAAACCGAGATCGCGCGCACAACCGCGAAGATGGAACACGCCGCCAGCCATCGCGTTGAAGCCGATAATCTGTTCAAGTATTGATGCCAGACAGCCCTCCTATCCGCTATAAGATGGCAGTAAGGGCGGCGAACGATTTTCAAGTGCTTGCAGTGGCGGATACGCCTTCCAACATAGGCGCAAAGGGCTGCGCTTTCGCCGCAGCCCGCAAGGAGTGAAGACCTGATGCCATCCTTTGCCTCCGCGCTTGAAACCACGCTTCACAAGGCGTTGGAAGCCGCGTCGTCACGTCGCCACGAATATGCGACGCTCGAACACTTGCTGCTGGCGCTGATCGATGACGAGCATGCCTCGAAGGTGATGCAGTCGTGCAACGTCGATACCGCCGAGCTGACCGCGACCGTCAAACATTATCTCGATACCGAGCTCGAAGCCTTGAAGGTCGATGCGGCGACCGACCCCTCGCCGACCAGCGGCTTCCAGCGCGTCGTCCAGCGCGCGATCCTCCACGTCCAGTCGTCGGGCCGCGACGAAGTGACCGGCGCGAACGTGCTCGTCGCTCTGTTCAGCGAGCGCGAGAGCTATGCCGTCTATTTCCTGCAGCAGCAGGACATGAGCCGGCTCGATGCGGTGAGCTTCATCAGCCACGGCGTCGGCAAGGGCGGCGCGGCACCCGAAGCGTCAACTCCCAAGGGCGTCGAGGAAGAGAAGCCGCAAAAGCCCGGCGAGAAGGGCAAGAGCGAGTCTGCGCTCAAGCAGTTCTGCGTCGATCTCAACGAGAAGGCCAAGAAGGGCAAGGTCGATCCGCTGATCGGTCGCGGCCCCGAGGTCGATCGCACCGTGCAGATCCTGTGCCGTCGTTCGAAGAACAACCCGCTTTATGTCGGCGATCCCGGTGTCGGGAAAACCGCGATCGCGGAAGGCCTCGCGCGGAAAATCGTCGAGGGGAATGTTCCCGAGGTGCTGCTGCCGGCGGTGATTTACTCGCTCGACATGGGCGCGCTTCTGGCCGGCACGCGCTATCGCGGTGACTTCGAGGAACGCCTCAAGGCGGTCGTCACCGAGCTCGAGAAGATGCCCGATGCGATCCTGTTCATCGACGAGATCCACACCGTGATCGGTGCCGGCGCGACCAGCGGCGGGGCGATGGACGCGTCGAACCTGTTGAAGCCGGCGCTGTCGGGCGGGACGATCCGCTGCATCGGCTCGACGACGTACAAGGAGTTCCGCAACCACTTCGAGAAGGACCGCGCGCTGCTGCGGCGCTTCCAGAAGATCGACGTCAACGAGCCGACGATCGAGGACACGATCAAGATTCTCGCGGGCCTGCGCTCGGCGTTCGAGGACCATCACAAGGTCAAGTACACCCCCGACGCGATCAAGTCGGCGGTGGAGCTCAGCGCGCGCTACATCAACGACCGCAAGCTGCCCGACAAGGCGATCGACGTGATCGACGAAGTCGGCGCGATGCAGATGCTGGTGCCGCTTGCCAAGCGCAAGAAGACGATCACCAGCCGCGAGATCGAGCAGGTCATCGCGACGATGGCGCGCATCCCGCCAAAGTCGGTCTCGACCGACGACACCAAAGCGCTCGAATCGCTCGAGACCGATCTCAAGCGCGTGGTGTTCGGGCAGAATGCCGCGATCGAGAAGCTGGCGTCGGCGATCAAGCTGTCGCGCGCTGGCTTGCGCGATCCCGAGAAGCCGATCGGCAACTATCTGTTCACCGGCCCGACGGGCGTCGGCAAGACCGAAGTCGCCAAGCAGCTCGCGACGATCATGGGGATTCCGCTCCAGCGGTTCGACATGTCCGAATATATGGAACGCCACTCGGTCTCGCGGCTGATCGGTGCGCCGCCGGGCTATGTCGGGTTCGACCAGGGCGGTTTGCTCACCGATGCGATCGACCAGCAGCCGCATTCGGTGCTGTTGCTCGACGAGATCGAGAAGGCGCATCCCGATTTGTTCAACATCCTGTTGCAGGTGATGGACAACGGACGCCTGACCGACCAGCACGGCAAGACGGTCGACTTCCGCAACGTCATCCTGATCATGACGACCAATGCGGGTGCCAGCGACATGGCGCGCGAAACGCTCGGCTTCGGCAACCTCACCCGTGAGGGCGAGGACGAGCAGGCGGTGCAGAAGATGTTCACGCCCGAGTTCCGCAACCGCCTCGATGCGATCGTGCCGTTCGGCTATCTGCCGACCGAAGTGGTCGCGCGCGTGGTCGACAAGTTCATCCTGCAGCTCGAGCTGCAGCTGGCTGACCGCAACGTCCATATCAAGCTCGACGACGAATCGAAGACGTGGCTCACCACCAAGGGCTATGACAAGCTCTACGGTGCCCGCCCGATGGGCCGTTTGATCCAGGAAAAGATCAAGCAGCCGCTCGCCGAGGAATTGCTGTTCGGCAAGCTGGTCCATGGCGGCGAGGTGACGGTCAAGCTGAAGGACAACGCGCTTGCGTTCGAGATCACTTCGGCCCCACCCAAGAAGCCCAAGAAGAAGCCGGTGAGCCGCACCGACAAGGACACGACCGCGGTAAAGTGACCGATATGACCGCTGGGTGCGAACACCGCGTTCGCGCCCGGCGGTCCTGTTTGCCGTAGAGACCGCTGGCCCGGCGATCGAGATTGCGCCCAGCTGCAATCCGTCCAGCCGCAATCCCTTCCGCCGCAATCCCTCCAGCCGCATTAACGGTCTTTTCGTCAAAGGCGCTCTATGGCGCCGCTATGCAAAGTGCGCCGCACTACCGTCTTTTGAGCCTTGTCGCCGCTGTTCTGCTGGCGCTTGGCTGGTCACGCCCCGTCACTGCGCAGACCGACCGATCCGGCCAGCCGGTCTCTGTCTGTGTCGTCCGCGCCCACCCTGGGATGACGCCGCAGTCGCTGTTTGTCGGCACGACACGCTTCGACTGCAATCCGCAACAGACGACGCTTGGCGGCGGCGATTACTGGGTCCGCTCGGTTCCGGTGCAGCGATCGGGTCCGGTCGAAATCCGCGTCGCCAGCCTGTGGCAGCGCGCCGTGACGCTCTACGCGCTCTACGCCGATGGCACGATCGTATCGCAACGGCTCGATCAACAAGGCACGATGCGGCATATCCAGCTCGGCGCGATCGTCGGCCAGCCGCTGCCCGCGCGCGGTGCACCGCTGGTTCGATTGCTCTGGCATGTCGAGGGTGCTGCCAACCTGCGCGGCATCCTGCGCGATGCGCGGATCGCGACGCCCGAACAAGCCGTGCGATCGAACCTGCTGCTGGCCGCGCTGTATGGCGGGTTCGCCGGCCTGTGCATCGCGCTGTTCACCTATAATCTGGCGCTGTGGGCGACGCTGCGACATCGATTCCAGCTTGCGTATTGCGCGATGGTGCTGGGCTTGTTGTGCTACGCCATTTCCTCGTCGGGCGCGCTCGCCTGGGCTTGGCCCGAGCTTGCCAATAACGACCGGATGCGCATCAACTACCTTACGCTCGGCGTATCGGCGGTGGCGGCCCTGCTGTTTGCGCGGACCTTTTTCGAGCCGCGCGTCTTTGCAGGCGGGCTGGGGCGACTGTTCACCGTTGCCGCCGCGACGATGCTCGCGGCGACGCTCGGCTATGCGCTGTTCGGGCCGAGCAATGTCTGGCTGCTCGACCGCTGCTTTACCTTGGCGTTTGCCGGCCAATTGCTTGTCGTGGGACCGATGCTGTGGCGCGCGTGGCGGACGCGGAGCAACTATCTGTGGCTGTTCGCACTCGCCTGGGGTGCGCCCGTATTCGTCGCCTGCTTCCGCGTGGCGAGCGGGCTCAGCCTGATCCAGTGGAACTTCTGGATCGACAATTCGACGATCGTGATGATGACACTCGAAGCCTTGCTGTCGAGCTTTAAGATTGCCTACCGCGTGCGCGTGCTCAGTCTCGAGCGCGATGCCGCGCGCGAAGGCGAGCTCGCCGCGCTGTTGCTCGCCGAGATCGATCCGCTGACCGGCCTGCTCAACCGCCGTGCCTTTCTGGCGGCCGCGATCGGGCGCACGGGCGAGCAAATGCTGCTCATCCTCGATCTCGACCATTTCAAGCTGATCAACGAAACGATCGGCCATGACGGCGGCGACGACGTGCTCCGCGCGGTCGCGCGCACGCTGCAACTGTCGGTTCCCGACGCGGCGCTCGTCGCGCGGATCGGCGGCGAGGAATTTGCGATCGTGCTTCCCGCCGACACCCCGATCGAACCCCGCGACATTCTCGACCGATTGCGCGCGACGCGGATGCCGTACGACGTCGCGGTGACCGCGAGCATCGGCAAATGCATTGGCCCATTGCACCGTGAAGTCGATTGGAAGGCGCTCTACGGCGCCGCCGACCGGGCCTTGTACGACGCCAAGAGCGCCGGGCGCGATCGCGCGCGGATCCGCGCGCTGCCCGACCGCATCGCCGCGTGAGACGCCTTGCCGCGAATCGGCACTGAGCGTACAAGCGCAGCCCAAGGGGATATGCTGTGCGCAACCGTCGCATCATGGTCGGGTTCGTCGCAGTCGTCGCGCTGATCGCGGTGGCGCGCCATCCGAGCGCCGATATCCAGATCCTCACCCATGATTCAACCGACCCCGCGCCGCATCGGATGAAGGCCGCGATCGATCTCGGTCTCGTCGGCATTTCGGTGCTGGTGACCTGGACGGGAAACCATTTGTAATCCGCTGACTATCCGCGGACGGCGCCGGTGGGTTGCCGGGAACGGAAGGCTTGCTTACACACGTGTCAATGAGCGATCCTGAAGCCGTTTGGCACGAATCCTATCGTCACCCCACTGCCTGGGACAGCGTCTATCCGCCGCTTTCGGTGGTGGATATGTTCGATCAATCGGCCGCCAGCGCGGGCAAGGCGCCGCTGATCGATTTCCTCGGGCGGCATTACAGTTATGCCGAGACGCTCGACGGCGCCAATCGCGTCGCGGCGGGGTTGCAGGCGCTGGGCTATGGTCCGGGTGACCGGATCGGGCTGTTCCTGCCCAATGCGCCGCATTATCTCGCGGCCTATTACGGCATCCTCAAGCTCGGCGCGACGGTGGTCAATTTCTCGCCGCTCTACACCGTTGCCGAGCTCGCACATCAAGTCGAGGATTCGGGGACGCGCGTGCTGTTCACGCTGTCCGCCAGCGCGCTGCTCCCGACCGCGCTGAAAGTGCTCGAGACCAGCCAGCTCGAGCGGCTGATCGTCGGGTCGATCGCGGGTGCGCTGCCCGCCTCGAAATCGATCCTCTACCGGCTGTTCAAGCGCAAGGAAGTCACGCCGCGCCCGAACGATCCGCGCATCCTGAGCTTTTCGGGGCTGATCGCCAATGACGGCAAGCACGCGCCCGCGACGATCGATCCGATCGCCGACGTCGCGTTGATCCAATATACCGGTGGTACCACCGGCACCCCCAAGGGCGCGATGCTGACGCACCAGAATCTGTCGGCCAATGCGCGGCAGGTAATGGGGATCGACCCGCACCCGAACGAACCCGACCGTATTCTCGGCGTGCTGCCGCTGTTCCACGTCTTCGCCAACACCTGCGTGCTCAACCGTACCGTGCTCAACCGCGGATGCATCGTGATGCTGCCGCGCTTCGAGGCTGGCGCGGTGCTCGGCGCGATCACGCGGACCAAGGCGACCGCGCTTCCGGGCGTGCCGACGATGTACCAGGCGCTGCTCGACCATCCCGACATCACCAAGACCGATTTCTCGTCGTTGCGCGTCTGCATCTCGGGCGGCGCACCGCTCGCGGCCGAGTTGAAGGCGAAGTTCGAAGCGGCGACCGGGGCGACCGTGGTCGAGGGCTATGGCCTGTCGGAAAGCTCGGGCGTGCTGTCGGCCAATCCGTACGAGCGGCCCGGCAAGACCGGCAGCATCGGCCAGCCGATCCCGTCGACGCATCTGCGGCTCGTCGACAAGGCCGATCCGACCCAGCCCCCGCCCCCCGGCGAGCCAGGCGAGATTGTCGCGAAGGGGCCGCAGATCATGAAGGGCTATTGGAACCGGCCCGACGCCGATGGCGAAGTGTTCGTCACCAATGCCGCAGGGCGCTGGCTGCGCACCGGCGATGTCGGCACGATCGACGAAGACGGCTTCGTGCGGATCGTCGACCGGTTGAAGGACATGCTGTCGGTATCGGGCTTCAAGGTCTTCCCGAGCCAGATCGAGGCGATCCTGCACCATCATCCTGCGGTCAAGGAAGCGATGGTGATCGGCCTCCCCGACCCGTATCGCGGCGAGCAGCCGCGCGCGTATGTCACGCTCAACGAGGAGGTCGCGGCGACCGGCGCGGAGTTGCGCGACTGGCTCAACCCGCAGCTCGGGCGGCACGAAAGGGTGGACGACGTGGTGATCCGCCTGACGATGCCCAAGACAATGATCGGCAAGCTCAGCCGCAAGGATCTGATCGCCGAGGTGATGGCGGAGACGCCGGCCGTATGACCGCTTCCCCGCCCGTCATTCCCAAGAAACCGGGTGCCTGGCTTTCTTGGGAATAGCGGAGTGGCTGCGCACCGTATGACAGTTGCGTGAAGGTCAACGATTCCGATTGTAACAATCTGTCTGCATAGACCCAAGACCAGTAAGGCTTCGGGGTTGTCGACGATGGACGCTGTGACCAAGATCGCAATGAATGGTCTGTCGGGCGGCACGATCGCCGATCTGGCGGACTTCGCGCACTCGCAACCGTCGATCCCCGAGCGGACGATCAGCGAGCGTCGGCGCTATCGCACGATCTGGATCTCCGACATCCATCTCGGCACGCGCGGCTGCAATGCCGATCTGCTGATCGACTTTCTCGACCATGTCGACAGCGAGACGCTCTATCTCGTCGGCGACATCATCGACGGCTGGCGGCTCAAGAAGAAATTCTACTGGCCCGCCGCACATAACGACGTCGTGTGGCGCCTGCTCAAGCGCGCCAAGCGCGGCGCGCATGTCGTCTACATCCCCGGCAATCACGACGAAGTCGTCCGCCAGTTCTGCGGGCTCGATTTCGGCGGCATCGCGATCCGCCGCAACGCGGTGCATGAAACCGCCGACGGGCGTCGGTTGTTGGTGCAGCATGGCGACGAATTCGATGCAATCACCCTCGCGCACCGCTGGCTGGCGCATGTCGGCGATGCGGCGTACGAATTCATGATGGCGCTCAATCGCTGGGTGAACGCCTATCGCCGCGCTTTCAGCTTGCCCTATTGGTCGCTGTCGAAGCATGCCAAGGCCAAGGTGAAGAACGCGGTCCAGTTCATCTCCAATTACGAAGAGATCGTCGCGCAGGCGGCTGGCGCGCGTGGTGTCGACGGGGTCGTTTGCGGCCATATCCACACCGCCGAGTTCCGTGATATCAACGGCATTGCCTATTATAACGACGGCGACTGGGTGGAAGGCTGCACGGCCTTGGTCGAGCATTTCGACGGGAGAATGGAATTGCTGCACTGGGCCGACGAGATTGCCGCGCGGGAAACGTCCCGGCCGACGGCGCAGATCGAGATGTTGGCGGCCTGACCCGCGTGCGGATCGCCATCGCCACCGATGCATGGAGCCCCCAGGTCAACGGGGTCGTGCGCACCTTGCAAGCGGTGCGTGCCGAACTCGAGCGCCAGGGCCATGAGGTGCTGATCGTCTCGCCCGATCTGTTCTATTCGATGCCGTGCCCGACCTATCCCGAGATCCGCCTGGCCTTTGCCAGCACCGCGAGCGTCGGCAAGATGCTCGCCGATTTCGCGCCCAACGCGATCCACCTCGCGACCGAGGGGCCAGTGTGCCTTGCCGCGCGGCGCTGGTGCCTGACGCGCGGGTTTCCCTTCACCACCGCCTATCATACGCAGTTCCCCGATTACGTCTCGGCGCGGACCGGGGTGAACCCCGAATGGGTGTGGCGCTACATTCGCTGGTTCCACTGGCCCGCCCAGTCGATCCTCGCCTCAACGCCGTCGATCGCGGCGACGCTCAAGTCGCATGACCTCACCAAGATCCGCCACTGGGGCCGCGGCGTCGATCTCGGGACGTTTGGTCCGCAAGTCGCCCCGCTTGCAGCGATCGAAGCGCTCAAGGCGACGAGCGGCGGGCCGATCCAGCTCTATGTCGGGCGCGTCGCGGTCGAGAAGAATATCGAGGCGTTCCTTACCGCCAAGCATCCCGGCACCAAGGTGATCGTCGGCGACGGCCCGGCACGCGCCACGCTTGTCGCGCGCTACCCCGACGCGCATTTCCTCGGGCCATTGTTCGGCGCCGATCTCGCCGGCGCCTATGCCGCCGCCGACGTCTTCGTTTTCCCGAGCCGCACCGACACGTTCGGCCTGGTGATGATCGAAGCGCTCGCCAGCGGCACCCCCGTCGCGGCCTACCCAGTGACCGGGCCAGTCGATGTGCTCACCCCGCAGGTCGGCGCAATGGACGAGGATCTCGACACCGCGATCGCCACCGCGCTGACCCGCGACCGTGCCGCCTGCGCGGCTTATGGCCAGACCTTCACCTGGGAAGCGAGCGCGCGCCAGTTCCTCGGTGCGCTCGTTCCCGTGGAGCATCCCGAGGCGATCGCGGCCTAGCGTGCAACCGCGCTTGCCACCCCCCCGCATTCGCTCTACATTGCATGTCAGCATAAGTGGCCGCTCCGAAAGGGGCGGCCCTTTCCGTTTTTGAGGAGTATCCCGTGGCCCAGCCGCTCATGCCGCACGCGACCGCCGCTTGGCTCGTCGACAATACCGCGCTCAGCTTCGAGCAGATCGCCGAATTTTGCGGCCTGCACATCCTCGAGGTCCAGGCGATCGCCGATGACACCGCCGCGACCAAGCTGACCGGCCGCGACCCGATCCGTGCGCACGAGCTGACGCAGGACGAGATCGACAAGGGCCAGGCCGATCCGGAGTACACGCTCAAGATCCTCAAGGGGCCCGAGCAGGTCCGCCGCACCAAGGGGCCGCGCTACACCCCGGTGTCGAAGCGGTCGGACAAGCCCGACGGCATTTCGTGGATCATCCGCAACCATCCCGAGATCAGCGACGGCGCGATCGGCCTGCTGATCGGCACGACGCGCACGACGATCGCGGCGATCCGCGACCGCAGCCACTGGAATATCGCCAACATCACCCCGAAGGATCCGGTGACGCTCGGCCTGACGACGCAGCGCGAGCTCGATGCGGCGGTCGCCAAGGCCGCCAAGGCGGCTGGCCTCGAAGCTCCGGTCGACACGCGGCTCGAGGGTGACCGCGAAGCGCTGATCACCGAGCTGCGCGCGCAGCGCGACCAGCTCGCGCGCGACGCCGAAGCCGCCGAGAATGGCGAAGTCGTCGCCCCGCGCGCCGAGCCGACCGCCGAGACGCTGTTCAAGCGCTGATGTAATCTGTCACCCCCGCGAAAGCGGGGGTCCCGCTTCTACCGCCGGCCCGGAGAAGAAGCGGGATTCCCGCTTTTGCGGGAATGACGGCAGAAGGGGTCCGGGAAGTAAGATGACCCAGCCTCCCCGCTTCGATTTCACCATCCACGCCACCGACGGCAAGGCGCGGACCGGCGAAATCGCGATGCGCCGCGGCACGATCCGCACCCCGGCTTTCATGCCCGTCGGCACCGCCGCGACGGTCAAGGGCGTCAAGCCCGCCGACGTCCGCGCAACCGGCGCCGACATCCTGCTCGGCAACACCTATCACTTGATGCTCCGCCCCGGCGCCGAACGCGTCGCGCGATTGGGGGGCTTGCACGATTTCATGGGCTGGGACCGCCCGATCCTCACCGACAGCGGCGGCTATCAGGTGATGAGCCTGTCCGACCTGACCAAGCGCGACGAGAATGGCGTGACCTTCAAGTCGCACCTCGACGGCTCGCGCCACACGCTCAGCCCGGAGCGCTCGATCGAAATCCAGCGGCTGCTCGGCTCGGACATCGTGATGGCGTTCGACGAGCTGGTGCCGACCACCTCGACGCCCGAAGTGCAGGCAGCCGCAATGGCGCGCTCGATGCGCTGGGCCAAGCGCTCGCGCGATGCGTTCGACGGCGGCGGCGCGCATGCCGAGGGCGCCGCGATCTTCGGCATCCAGCAAGGTGCGCTCGACCAGACGCTGCGCGGCGACAGCGCGGCGGCACTGATCGACATCGGGTTCGACGGCTATGCGGTCGGCGGGCTCGCGGTCGGCGAAGGGCAGGAGGCGATGTTCGCGTGTCTCGACTTCGCGCCGGGCCAGCTTCCCGTCGACAAGCCGCGCTACCTGATGGGCGTCGGCAAGCCGACCGACATCGTCGGCGCGGTCGAGCGCGGGATCGACATGTTCGACTGCGTGCTGCCGACGCGCTCGGGGCGCACCGGCCAGGCGTTCACGCGCAACGGCCCGATCAACATCCGCAACGCGAAATTCGCCGAGGACCAGGGGCCGCTCGATCCCGCGTGCGGCTGCCCGACCTGCCAGCATCCCGAGCACGGTGGGAGCCGCGCCTATCTGCACCATTTGGTCCGATCCGGGGAAATCCTTGGCGCGATGTTGATGACCGAGCACAATCTGTGGTTCTATCAGGCGATGATGGCCGACCTGAGGGCAGCAATCGCGGCGGGGCGGCTCAAAGCCTTCGCCGATGCGTTCCGACAGGCATATGAGAGCCACGCAGAGAGGGTGTAATGTCCAAGATCAACGAAATCGAAGCCGCCGCGCTCGAACACAAGCGCGTCCGTGATGCCGCCGAAGCGAAGGGTGAGAAGCACGGCAACTGGCCGGTCGCGCCGATCGCGATCGGGGTGGGTGTCGGATCGGCCGCGCTGGCGGCGGCGCTGCTCTACGTGAACCGCTCGAAGAAGCCGTAAGCGCCGTGACCCCGGCCTTGTGCCGGGGTCCACCGTGCCGCGTAGTCACCGTGCGATCATCGAACGCTGCGCAAGCATCGGAGTGGCCCCCGGCACAAGGCCGGGGTGACGATGTATCGGGTGGTGTGCCATCTGATTGACACAGCCCCCGCTGCCGCGCGACACAGGGGCGCAACGCCGCCCCCATCCGGAGCCTCCCTTTATGCTGTCCCGTGCCGCCCTCCTGCTGGGCGCCGCCCTGCTCCCGCTCACCGCCGCCACCGCGCAACCCGCTCCGACCACACCCGCCCCCGCGATCAAGCCAATCGCCTTTACCGAGCGCACGCTCGCCAATGGCCTGCGCGTCTATGCGATTCGCGACACGACCACGCCCAACGTCTCGGTGCAGGTCTGGTACGATGTCGGCTCGAAGGACGATCCCGCCGGGCGTTCGGGCTTCGCGCACATGTTCGAGCATTTGATGTTCAAGGCGACGCGCAACCTCGTCTCCGAACAGTTCGACCGGCTGACCGAGGATGTCGGCGGCAACAACAACGCCTCGACCAATGACGATTACACCGAATATCACGAGACGATCCCGGCGAACCACCTTCAGCGGCTGCTGTTCGCCGAGGCCGACCGCATGGCCGCGCTCGTTGTCGAGCCCAAGAGCTTCGCCTCCGAACGCGACGTGGTGAAGGAGGAGCTGCGCCAGAACACCAACGCTCGTCCCTACGGCAAGCTGTTCTCGCTCTATTTCCCCGCAGTGTCCTACATGCGTCATCCGTACGCACGCGGCACGATCGGCAGCCTCGACAATCTCGAGAGCGCGCAAATCGACGACGTCCGCGCGTTCCACGCGACCTATTACCGGCCCGACAATGCCGTGCTCGTCGTCTCGGGCAATTTCGATGCGGCGCAGCTCGATGGCTGGGTCGACCAGTATTTCGCGAAGATCAAGCGCCCGGCGACTCCGATCCCGCGCGTCACCGTGGCCGAGCCCGAGCGCACCAAGGCGACGCATTACGTCGTTCACGAAGCCAATACGCCGCTGCCTGCGGTGATGATCAGCTATCCGATCCCGGCCGACAACCATCCCGACGGCCCCGCATTGAGCGTGCTCAACGCGGTGCTGTCGCAGGGCGAGAGCTCGCGGTTGTACGAATCGCTCGTCTATCGCGACCAGCTCGCACAGAGCGCCGAGAGCGTACTCGATTCGAAGCAAGGCCCGGGCAATCTCGCGGTGTTCGCGATCCTCGCGGGCGGAAAGACCGCAGCAGCGGGCGAGACAGCGCTGCGCCGCGAAGTCGCGCGGCTGCGCGATACCCCGGTGAGTGCCGCCGAACTCGCCGAGGCGAAGAACGAGATCCTGACGAGCGCACTCCAGGCGCGCGAGACTGCCGAGGGCAAGGGCCGCACGATCGCCTCGTCGGTGATCATCGACGGCGACGCGCGCGCCGCCGACCGGCAGCTCGCCGCGATCGGCCGCGTCACCGCCGCCGACGTCCAGCGCGTCGCCGCCAAATATCTGCGCGACCAGCGTTCGGCGACGATCCAGTATCTCCCCGAGGATGCGGCCGCCAAGGCACCGCAGAACGACCGGATCGAAGTCGCCGACACCGTCGTTGTCACGCCATTGGTCGCGCCCGGCAAGATCGAGGTGGTGACGCCCGCGAGCGCTGCCGACCGCATCGCCCCGCCGCCGCCCGCCGCCGCGATCGCCGCAGCCGCACCGGTGACGCACGAATTCGCGCTCGCCAACGGGATGCGCGTCGTCGTGGTCGAGAAGCACGACCTGCCGCTGCTCACCGCGTTGCTCGTCGCGCAGGGCGGCGGCGCGCTCGATCCGGCGAACCGCGCCGGATTGGGCAACCTGACCGCCGATCTGCTGACCAAGGGGACCAAGACGCGCTCGGCGACCGAGATCGCACGCCAGATCGAGTCGCTCGGCGGCTCGATCTCGAGCGATGCGAGCTTCGACGGATCGAGCGTCGAGGTGACGGTCAAGTCCGACCAGGCCTCCCCCGCGCTCGCGATCCTGGCGGACGTCGCGCGCAATCCGGTGTTCGCGCCGGAGGAGATCGAACGGGCCCGCGCGCAGACGATCGATGGTGTCCAGGTCGCGATAAAGAATCCGAGCCAGCTGGGTGGGCTCGTCGCCGCGCGTGTCGCCTTGGGCGACGCGCCTTATGCGCATCCGCTGACGGGCACGCCGACGTCGTTGAAGGCGATCACACGTGCCGACATCGAGCGCGCCTATGCGCAAGCTTGGAAAGCCGACACAGCGGCGCTGGTTCTGGTCGGCGACGTCACTCCGACCGCTGCCAAAGCTTTGGCCGAGCAAAGCTTCGGCACCTGGGACGGCTCAACCGCAGAAATTCAATACGAGGATGTTCCACGTCGCCCAATCGTCCGCACCATACCAAAGCCGCGCGTCGTCGTGGTCGACATGCCGGGCGCGGGCCAGGCCGGGGTCGTCGTGGCGCGCCCGGGAATCGCGCGCAGCGATCCGGCTTATTATCCTGCGGCGGTCGCCAATACGGTGCTCGGCGGCGGTTTCTCGTCGCGGCTCAACCAGGAGATCCGCATCAAGCGCGGGCTTGCTTATGGCGCCGGGAGCAGCCTGCAGGCCGGTCGCCTGCCGGGCGTCGTCGCCGCGCGCACCTCGACCAAGAATCCGAGCGCGCCCGAGACGGTGTCGATCATCCTCGCCGAAATGAAGCGGCTTGGTGCCGAACCCGTCAGCGCGGCCGAGCTCGATACGCGCAAAGCGGTGTTGGTCGGCAATTTCGGCCGTGCGACCGAGACGACGGGCGGGATCGCCGGGACGGTCGGCGGCTATGTCGTCCAGGGCCTGCCGCTGAGCGAGCTCGGGCAGTACACGCAGCGCGTGTCGGCGGTCGATCCGGCGGCGGTGCAGGCGGCAGCGGCAAAGCTGCTCGATCCAGCGGCGGCTAGCGTCGTGGTGGTCGGCGATGCGAAGCTGTTCCTGCCCGAGCTGCGCAAGGCCTATCCGAACGTCGAGGTCATCGGCGCGGACGTGCTCAAGCTCGACAGCGCGGCGCTGCGCTGAGCGATCCCTGCAACCGTCACCCCGGCCGCGCCGGGGTGACCGACCCCCTGCATTAACCACCAATCGTATCGTCGCGAGACACCCCTAAATCAGCAGCATCGCAGCGCGCCAAAATCGGCTAAAGCGCGCGCGTGTATTTGCAGGCGGTCCTTGGCTGGGTGAAGATGCGGCGGCTGAGCAAGCTCGGTGCCGTCGGCCTGTGCGCGCTCGTGCTCGCGGGCGTATCGGCGCATGCGGCGCTTCGCGCGATCATCCTCCAGCACGCCAGGGCGGCGCAGCACGCCCCTGCGCCGAGCGGTTATGAGATCGAGGATCATTTCCCCGGCGCGGCGTATTTCAACGCGGCCGACGATGCGGTGCAGAGCGACAGCGCCCCGGCGCGCGGCGCGACCGGGACGATCGCACTCCCCGACCTGCCGCTCCCGGTCGGCGCGGCGGCGCTCGCGGGGGACACATCGGTCCGTCCCGCCCTCCCCTTTTCGATGGCGCGCGCGAGCGCGATCGATCGCGGGCGCGCGCTGCAATGCCTGACCACCGCGATCTATTATGAAGCCGCGAGCGAGCCCGATGCCGGGCAGCAAGCCGTCGCGCAGGTGATCCTCAACCGCGTGCGGCACCCGGCCTTCCCGGCGACGGTGTGCGGCGTGGTGTTCCAGGGCTCGGAACATACCGGTTGCCAGTTCAGCTTCGCGTGCGATGGCGCGCTCCAGCGTGGGAGCCCGTCGCAGGCCTATTGGCTGCGCGCGTTGAAGGTCGCCGCCGCGGCGCTCAACGGGCACGTGATGCCGCAAGTCGGGCTCGCGACGCATTACCATACCTATGCCGTCACCCCGGCGTGGAACCGCAGCCTCGTGATGACGGCGGCGATCGGCGCGCATTTCTTCCATCGCTGGCAGGGCGGCTGGGGCACGCCGGCGGCGTTCCGCCAGCCGTATCTGGGCGGCGAGCCGATCCCGGGCCCGCATCCGCGGCTCGATCCGCCGGCTCTTATGACGGCAGCCGTCGTGACGCCTGCGCTGCCCGCGGCCAAGCCGGTCACGATCCAGTCGGCCTATGCGCAAAGCGGCACGCCGATCGCCCCTGCAACCCCGGCTGCGGATACGCTCCCGGGTGACTCACAGATCCTCGATCGCTGGAAAGACTCGGGCAAGCCGCTGCGCTGAACTCGACTCTCGGTAGCGCCTCGCCCTCCCCCCGCTCGCCCTGAGCTCGTCGAAGGGCCGCTCTCCGCTTGCGCACGGTGCGCGAGCGGAGCGTGGGGCGTCTACACGCTCAGCCCGAACGGAGTGCGGTATCTACCGTTCGCGACGAACCTCCCTTACTTCTTCGCCGCCAGATACGTGTCGAACCACGCCCGCGTGCGCGCGACGACGTCGGCCGAATTGGCCGGCGCGCGGATGCCGTGGCCTTCCTCGGGATAGATCACCAGGCTGGTCGGAACGCCCATGTCCTTCAGCCCGTGCCAATATTCGATCGACTGCGTCGGCGGCACCTCGATGTCGCGCTCGCCGACATAGATGAAGGTCGGCGTCTTGGCGTTCTTGATGAAATTGACCGCCGAGACATCCTCATAGGCCTTGCGATCCTCGTACAGCGTCTTGCCGAAGAACGGCAGCATCCACTGGTCGATGCCGTTGGTGCCGTAATAGCTCACCCAGTTCGACAGCCCTGCCCCCGCGACGATCGCCTTGAAGCGGTTGGTCTGCGTGTTCGCCCACATCGCCATGAAGCCGCCATAGCTGCCGCCGGTCAGGCCGAGCCGCGCGTCGTCGACCGGGGCGACCTTCTCGACCGCGTCGATCCCGGTGAGGATGTCGCGCAGATCGCCGCCGCCGAAATCGCGCTTGTTGGCGGCGGTGAAGGCCTCGCCCTGGCCGTAGCTGCCGCGCGGATTGGGCAGGAAGATGTAATAGCCGGCATCGAGCATCGCGCCGTAGCCGCCGCCGAAATACGGCACGTTCGCCGCCGACGGACCGCCATGGACGATCGTGATCATCGGCGCCTTCGCCTTGGGATCGGCGCCGAGCGGGGCGAGCAGCCAGCCTTGGACGTCGAAGCCGTCATTCTTCCAGCTGATGCTGCGCGCGGTCATCTTGGCCGGGATCGCGTCATTGTCGTGCGTGATCTGGACGGGCGCATCGACCGGGCCGGCGAAGATCGCTGGGGCATGCGTGAAGTCCTGCACCACCGTGGCGACGGTCTTGCCATCGGCGCTCCACGCGGCCTTGGCATCGCCCGCGGCGAGGTTCGACGGGCGGCTCCAGCCGAAACCATCGGTGCTTGCGCGCTCGGCATAGAGCCCCATCCGGTCGCCGCGTAGCGCGGTGCCGCGGATGGCGGCGTCGCGCCACACAAGCGACGTCACCGTCAGCTTGCTGTTGGGCTGCGTGTTGCGTGGTTCGCCGCCGGCGAAGGGCACGGTCCAGACATCGCCGCCGACCGAGCCGAAATCGCTCATCAACCCGCCGATATAGGCGACGGTCTTGCCGTCGGGCGAGACGCGCGGGAAGTTGAGCTGTGTCCTGGGCTTGGCGATCGTGCGCACCGCGCCGGTCTTGGCGTCGACCGCGTCGAGCGTCGCGACCCACCAATTGTTGTCGCCATTGCCGAGCGCCGAGGTGACGACGAAGCCGCTGCCGTCGGGCGTCCAGTCATATTCGTAAATGTAGCGATCGGCCGGCGAAAGCGGCTGAACCTTGTCCGCCGTCATGCTGCCGCTCACGTCGAACACGGCGAGCCGCTGCTCGTCGCTCTTCTCGCCGATCTCGCCGATCTGGCGCACGCCGGCCTGCGCAGCGCCCGCTTCCTTCGCCGCGCCGATCGTGACGAGCAAGGCGATGCGCGACCCGTCGGGCGAGAAACGCGGCGTCTGTGCGATGCCGCTGATCGTCGCGACCGTATGCGGCTTGCCGTCATGGTCGACGAACAGCGTGACGAGCCCGGCCTTCTTGTCGCGCGTGAGATAGGCGAGGCTGCCGTCTGGCGCGAAGGTCAGACCCGACACCGAACACAGGGCGCCGCACGGATCGAAGCTGCGCAGCACCTTGCCGCTCGTCGCGCGAATCGTGATGCTGGTCTTGCTGCCCTCGCCGTCAATCGTCGCGATCCGGTCGCCCTGCGCCGACAGCGCGAGCCCGCCATAGGAATGCACCGTGGGTGCGGCGAGCGCCGGGCTGGCGGAAGCGGCGAGCAGAAAAGCGAACAGGCTGAGGCGCATGGCAGGGAAGCTCCGTCGAGTGATGGAGCGGGATAGCACAGTGCGGCGGCGGAGCAATCGCGTCGCTGCGCCGATCGATTACGGCTTCCCCACCTGCGCGAGCAGCACGTCGACCGCCGCGCTCAACTGCGCATCGGTGCCGGTGCCTTCGCCGAGCGGCCGCGTCACCGTGACGTCGACCGGGCGCGGGTGCATTTCCATGTCCTGGCCGCGGCCGTCCTGGATCCGCGTTCCGGGCGTGCGCACCGACGAGCCGTCGATCAGCGGCTCGCCGCCGGTGAAGATGATCCACCCCGCGGTCGGCTGCCCCACCACCTTGCCGAGGCCGAGCGCGCGATAGCCCTCGGTGAAATCCTCGGCGTCCGACAGCGACGATTCGTTGGTGACGAGCACGGTCGGCTTGCCGAGGGCACGCTGGCCGAGCGCCTGGCGGCCGGGCAGCGGGAACAGGTCGCGCGGCGTCATCGTCAGATAATTGGCGCGCGCGAACACGTCGATTGCATAGCCGTTGATGAAGCCGCCATTGTTGTTGCGGATGTCGACGACGACGCCTTGCCGCCGCTGATTCTCGGCATCGAGATCGAGATAGAGCTGGTCGAGCGATTCGGACGACATGTCGGCGATGTGGACATAGCCGAGCTTGCCGCCCGACAGCCGATCGACCAGCGCGCGGCGATCATCGACCCATTGGCGGTACGCGAGCCCCGCCGCCGCGCCGACCGAGATCGGCCGGACGACGACGCTGCGCTGACCAGTCGCGCCAACGACGCCGAGCGCGACGCGGCGGCCGACGCTGTTCTCGAGCAGCGCATCGATATTGCCATGCGCGCCGATCGCGACGCCGCCGACGCTGACGATCCGGTCGCCGGGAGCGATCTTTTCGATCGCCGCGGGGCCGAGCCGCACCACGTCGCGCACGATCAGACCCCGTCCGGCATCATAGGCGGCGCGATCGAAGCGCAGCCCGAGATCGCCGACGCGATTGGGGCGTGCGCTGCCGGGCGCGCCGGGACTGAGCGAAATGCCCGAATGCGAGGCGTTGAGCTCGCCGATCATCAGATTGATGATCCGCCGCTCCTCGTCGGGCGTGCGGGCCCCGGCGATATAGGGCTGGAAGCGCGCACGCAGCGCCTTCCAGTCCTGGCCGTTGAATTTCGCATCGAAGAATTTGCGGTCGAGGATGCTCCACGCCTCGTCGAACACGATCTGTTTCTCGGTCGCGAAGTCGACGTCCATTTCGGCGCCGACCGGAATCGGCTTGGGCTTAGGGCTGTCGAGCGGCGTCGAAATCACGCGGCCGCCGTCGAGATAGAAGAGCGTCTTGCCGTCGCCCGCGAGCGCGAAATCGCCCTTCGGCCGGTCGCTCTGCGTGAGTTGCTGCGCGACCGGCGGCTCGTCGGCGAGCTCGTCGAGGGTGTAGCTGTAGAGGTTGGCGCGGCCCTTCTCGCGCGCGCGGAAGACGAGCGTCTTGCCATCGGGGCTGATCACCGGCGTATCGGCATTGAGCCCGAGCGGCAGGATCGTCGCGCGCGCGCGCAGGCCCTCCCACACGATCGACACCGGCTTCACCTTCGGCGCGGGGGTCGGCGGCGCGGCCCCCTTCTTCGCTGCGACGGGCAGCGGCTTGGGCGTCGGCGGCGTGGGCGTGTCAGACGGCGTGTCGGGCGTGCCGGGCTGTTTGCCGGGCTTGAACAGGTCGCTGAACTTGTCTTCCTTGAACTTCGGCACGTGCGGCAGCAGATCGATCCGCACGATCCGCGAATCCTCGCTGCGCTGCGCGGTGTCGAAGAGGATGTAGGTGCCGTCGGGCGACCAGGCGATCCCGCCCATCTGGCCGTTGGCGAGGAAACTGACCGGCCGCGCCGCGCCACCTGCGGCGGGGACGACATGGACGTTCACGAACGAGCGCGAATCGAGCAACGGGAAGGCGATATACTGGCCATCGGGCGACCAGGTCGGGCGCGGGCCATCGCGCTCGTCGGTCGCGATCGCGCCGGTGAACAGCGTACGATCGGCGCCGCCCGCGAGCGTCACGACGTGGAGCTCGCGATCGTCGAGGACATAGGCGGCCGACTTGCCGTCGGGCGCGTAGGTGGGCGCGGACGCGATCCCCTGGCGCGTCAGCACGGTCTCGCGCCCGCTTGCGACGTCATATTCGACGAGGCAATGCGCGAGCCCGCGCTCCGAAATGACGAGCGCGCGGCGGCTGTCGGGCGACCAGACCACTTCGCGCTCGGCACCCGGCGTGTTGGTCACGCGCTGCGCCGTACCGCCGTCCTTGGCCGACGTCGCGAACACTTCGCCATGCCCGATCACCGCGACCTTCTGTCCGTCGCTCGAAAGCGCCAGGCGCGAGAAGCTCTGCAGCTGTTCGTGGCGGCGCGGCGTCGTGCTCGCAGCCCCGCGCAGCGTAATCGGCACCGCGGCGGCCTGCCCCGTCGTGGGATCGTAGCGCCACACACCGAAATCGCGTTCGAACACGACCCCCGACCCCTTTGCCGCCATCGACGGGTACAGAACGCGGCCGCTCGTGAAGTGCGTTAGCTGCTCGGGCGCCGCCCCCGCGCCGACGCCGATGCGCCAGAGATTCTCGGGCCCGCCCTTCGCGCTCATATAGACGAGGCTGGCACCGTCGCGGCTCCACATCGGCCAGGCGTGCTTCTCCCCATCCGCCAGCAGACGGCGATACGCCCCGCCCTCCGCCACCGGCTTGAGCCACAATTCGGTCTGGTCGATGTGCGACGTGCCGTTGCGCCACCACTGCCCCGCACTGATCCCGCGCGTGTTGATCGCAAGCGTGCTGCCATCGGGCGACGGCGCGGCCTGGAACTCGGCGAGATAGGTCTCGCGGCTGACCTGCATCGGCGTGCCGCCGTCGAGCGCAATGCGGAAGATATCGGCCTGGCGGCCGACATCGGCGACGCCCGAGGCGAAGTACAGATATTTGCCGTCGGGCGACCAGGCATCGAGCTCCTCGCCCGCCTCGGCATAGGTCAACCGCGTCACCGCGCCGCTCGCCAGATCGAGCACATAGATGTTGGCATTGCCGCCGCGCGTCGAGGTGAAGGCGAGCTTGGTTCCGTCGGGCGAATAGAGCGGGCGCGCCTCGGTCGCCGCGTCGGTGACGAGCGGGCGCGCGACACCGCCGTTCGCCGCGACCTCCCAGATGTCGCCGCCCGAGGCGAAGGCGATCAGCGCGCCGTCGGGGGAGAGCGTCGGCTCGGCGAAGGCGGGCCTGGCCTCCTGCGCCGGCGCGCGCGGTGCGGCCAGAGTGGTCGAGGCGAGCAGGCCCGCAGCCGCCAGCGCAAGGCGTTGAAATGTCATGAAGGAGCCCCGTTTCGTCGTTATCCCCGGCAATGAAGCGCAAAAGCCGGACGATCACAAGCCACACGCGTTTGCGCGTCTGGGGCGCAATCGCGGATGGTTTTGCAGGATCAGCATGCTAGCGCGGCGTCGTGAAGAATTCGACCGACAGAAGCGCGATCCTGATGGGCGGCGGCGCGATCATGCTGCTGGCGCTGCTGCATGGCGCGCTGTTCTGGCCGGGGATCATGACGTGGGACGCGATCCGGCAATATGGCCAGGCGCTGAGCGGCCACTATGACGATTGGCACCCGCCGGCGATGAACTGGCTGTGGCGGCAGCTCGGGCTGTTCGGCGCGGGGCCGGCGCCGATGCTGGTGCTGCAGCTTGCGCTCTATTGGGGCGGCACCGCCTTGTGGATGCAGGCGGCATGGGCGCGCGGACAGCGCGCGGCGGCGGGGGCGATCGGCTTGCTCGCACTGTCGCCGATCGTACTGGTGCTGGTGGGCACGATCCTCAAGGACAGCCTGTTCGCAGGCACGTTGCTGCTCGCGAGCGGCCTGCTCGCCGCGCGACCGGGCGACCGCGCGGCGCGGATTGTGGCCGCGCTGCTGCTCGTCGCGGCGGCGACGCTGCGCTTCAATGCGGTTCCGGCGTGCCTGCCGCTGCTGTTGCTTGCCCTGCCGACCGCATGGCGGCGAACGTGGCCGCGGCTCGGCGCGACTGCGATGCTTGCGGCGATCCCGCTGGTGCTCGCTTTGCCGCTTGCCAACACAGCGCTTCACGCCAAGCACAGCGGCGTCGAACTGTCGCTGGTGATCTACGATCTCGGCGGGATTGGCGCGTTCGCCCGGACCGATGTCTTCCCGCGTACGGGGGTCTCGAATCCGGTCGCGGTCAATGCCGATTGCTATTCGCCGATCTCGTGGGATCGCTACGCCTGGTGGGGGGCGGCACCGTGCGCGATCGGCTTCACCACGCTCGCCGCGCCGCTCAAGACCGGGCACGGCCCCTATGGCTGGTGGGCCGCCGCCGTCGCCGCGCATCCGCTCGCCTATGCGGGGCACCGACTCGCGCATTTCGACCGCAACACGCGCTTTCTGGTCCATGACGCCGATCTGCCGGGCCTGTCGCCGCAGTCCGATCCCAACCGCTGGGGCTTCACCGTCGCGCCGAACGGCTGGCGCAGCGCGCTCCAGCACGCCGCCGACGCGCTGCTGACGACGCCGCCGGGCTGGCCGGTCTGCTGGCTGGCGCTCGGGCTCGGCTTGCTCGTGCTGCGCCCACGGCTCGGCGATGGCGATCCGGCGGTCGCGCTGGCGTGGTCGGCGGTGCTCTACGGCTTCAGCTATCTGCCGCTGAGCGTCGCGTCCGAAGTGCGCTATCACTTCTGGACGATGACCGCGGTCGGGATCGCCGCCGCGCTATTGCTCTCGCAGCGCGCGACGTGGCAACTGCCGCGCTGGCGACTTGCGCTCGCGGCGGCACCGCTGCTCGTCGTCGTCGCGGCCGGGGTCGTCGCGCGCGCGTGATGCCTCGAAGCGGTTTGAAGCGGCGCGTTCCTGCTCTAGGGCTGCGGGCATGAAGCGTTTCTGGACCCACGTCACCCTCGACAACACCCGCGCCGTCTTTCTCGACGGCAAGCCTGTGCGCACCCCCGGCCGCGTGCCGCTCGTCTTGCCGAGCGATGCGCTGGCCGAGGCCGTCGCCGATGAATGGCGCGCGGTCGAGGGCGAGATCGACCCGCGCGCGATGCCTTTGACGGGCCTCGCCAACGCCGCGATCGACCGGATCTCGCCCGACCCGACGCTGTTCGCGCACGGGCTCGCCGCTTACGCCGAGAGCGACTTGCTCTGCTACCGCGCCGATTCGCCCGAGGATCTGGTCGCGCGGCAGGCCGCGGCGTGGGATCCGCTGATCGACTGGGCGCGGCTGCGCTACGATGTGCATGTCGAGACCGTGAGCGGCATCCTCCACCGCGCGCAGCCAGCGGCAACGCTGCAACGACTCGGCGATGCGATCGCCGTTCGCGGGCCCTACGAACTGGCGGCGCTGTCGCCGATCGTGACGATCGGCGGCTCGCTGATCGCCGCGCTCGCGCTTGCCGAACAGGCGGCGACACCCGAACAGGTGTGGGACGCGGTGACGCTCGACGAAGACTATCAGGCCGAACGCTGGGGCCGCGATCCGCTCGCCGAGGCGGGGATTGCGACGCGGCGGCGCGATTTCGGCGCGGGCGTGCGGATGCTGGAATTGCTGCGGTAGGCGCTATCCTCGTCACCCCGGCCCTGTGTCGGGGTCCACCGTGCCGCGCGGTATTCGCGCGCAGTACGCGTGGCACCGTGGGCCCCGGCACAAGGCCGGGGTGACGGCTAAGAAGCGTTTATTTCTCGGGAAGCCGCCGGATAAACCCGATCATCCCGCGCTGGCGCGAGCGCTTCAGCCGCTCAGCGGTCAGGATCGTCTGGACGCACTCGTAGCAATCGTCGAGATCGTCATTGACCAGGACATAGTCATAGCCGTCCCAATGGCTCACCTCGGCCTGCGCGCGGTCCATGCGGCGGTCGATCACTTCCTGCGTATCGGTCGCGCGATCCTCGAGTCGCTGGCGCAGCGTCTTGAGACCGGGCGGCAGGATGAAGACGCGGACGACGTCGCCACCGGCGAGCTGGAACAGCTGCTGCGCACCCTGCCAGTCGATGTCGAACAAGATGTCCTGCCCGTGCTCGAGATCCTTGAACACGGTGTCGCGCGGCGTGCCGTAGCGCTCGTCGAACACGCGCGCCCATTCGAGGAACTGGTCGTCCTCCGCCATCGCGCGGAAGGTTTCCTTGTCGACGAAGTGATAGTCCTTGCCGTCGACCTCGCCCTTGCGTGGCGCGCGCGTCGTATACGACACCGACATCTTGATGCGGTTGCGCTCTTCCTTGAGCAGGCGGTTGGCAATCGTGGACTTGCCCGCGCCCGACGGCGAGGACAGCACGAACATCAGCCCGCGACGCTTGAAGTTCTTGGGCTGGGAGGAGCGATGATCGACCATGCGCGCTAGTGGCGCGCACCTGCCCCTCCCGTCAAGGTTTGGCGTGACTCAGCTGCGCGGCGCATCCTCGCCGAACACGCGCGTCTTGATCTGGCCGAGGCCGCGCAGCACGAGCCAGCCGGTCGCGAACGTCAGCGCGAGCGGGATCACCGCCTTGACGACATTGGCGACGATCACACCCTCGATCGCGCCGTCGATCGTGCTGTCGTCACCGTCGGAACCATCGATCGCAGCACCGATTGCAGCGCCGATCATCGTCGTGAAACTCATCGTCTTTCTCCAATTCGTTACGCTTAGCGCACGAAACGGACGATGGTTCCGGTCGGGTCAGACCATCGTCTCGGGACGGACCAAGCGATCGAAGGTCGCTGCATCGACGAGGCCGAGCGCGAGCCCCGCCTCCTTGAGCGTCAGGCCTTCATGGTGTGCGTGCTTGGCGATCCTGGCGGCATTGTCATAGCCGATCTCGGGCGCGAGCGCGGTGACGAGCATCAGCGAGCGATCGACCAGTTCGGCGATTCGCGCGCGATCCGGCTCGATCCCCCCGACGCAACGCTCGGCGAAGCTCGCCATGCCGACGGCGAGCAGATCGATCGAGCGCAGCAGCGCCGCGCCGAGCATCGGCTTGAACACGTTGAGCTCGAGATGCCCCTGCAAGCCGCCGATCGTGATCGCCTGGTGATTGCCGATCACTTGCGCAGCGACCATCGTCAGCATCTCGCACTGCGTCGGGTTGACCTTGCCCGGCATGATCGAGCTGCCCGGCTCGTTTTCGGGGAGGTGGAGTTCGCCAAGCCCCGAGCGCGGGCCGGAACCCAGCAAGCGGATATCGTTGGCGATCTTGGTCAGCGCAACGGCGAGCGTGTTGAGCGTCCCCGAGACGTGGACGATCGGGTCGTTCGACGCGAGCGCCTCGAACTTGTTGGGCATCGTCTCGAAGGCGAGCCCGGTGAGCCGCGCGATCTCGGCGGCGATCGCGACGTCGAAACCGGCGGGCGCATTGAGCCCGGTGCCGACCGCGGTTCCCCCTTGCGCGAGCAACAGCATGTTGTGCGTGATCGCGGGTTCGATGCGGTGGTAGCAGCGATAAAGTTGGACGGCGTACCCCGAGAATTCCTGGCCGAGCGTGATCGGCGTCGCGTCCTGCAGATGCGTGCGGCCGATCTTTACGATATCGTGCCACGCGTCCGACTTCACTTTCACCGCGCGGTTGAGCCGGTCGAGCGCGGGGAGCAGCCGCTGCGTGGCGCCGATCGCGGCCGCGATGTGGAGCGCTGTCGGGAAGCTGTCGTTCGACGACTGGCTCATATTGACGTGGTCGTTGGGGTGGACCGGGGTCTTGCCGCCGCGCTTCCCCGTCAACATTTCGTTCGCGCGGCCGGCGATGACTTCGTTGACGTTCATGTTCGACTGCGTGCCGCTGCCGGTCTGCCAGATGACGAGCGGGAACTGGTCGTCGAGCGTGCCCGCGGCGACTTCGGCGGCGGCCGATTCGATCGCGTCGGCGATTTCGGGCGCTAAGCCGTGCGCGCGGTTCACGCGGGCAGCGGCCTGCTTGACGATCGCGAGCGCGTGGATGATCGCGATCGGCATCCGCTCGGTCGCGGGGAAGGGAAAATTCTCGATCGAGCGCTGCGTCTGCGCGCCCCAATAGGCGGCGGCAGGGACTTCGACTGTCCCGAGCGAATCGGTTTCGGTGCGGGTGTTTTCAGCCATGCCAGACTCCGTCATGCCGGGCCCGTCCCGGCATCCACCGGGCCGCAAGACCGGACGGGTGGCATGTGCGGCACGGTAGACCCCGGGACAAGCCCGGGGTGACGGAAATGGCTCGCGATTTTGGCGATACAGCCGTCACGGGAGTAAATCCCGTGACGTCGGACGCGGCGGGCCGCGCCGGCCGGCGGTTGGCGTCGCTTGCGCGACCGCCGCGCAGTTCGCGCGGCTCGCTCCCTACTTCTTCCGCTTGAAATCCACTGCGACGACGTTCGAACCATCCTCGACCGGCTTGTGCACCGGCTCGTCGTTTTCCGCGGTGTCGTGCGGCTCGGGGCCGTCGGGAATATCCTGCGCCTGGAAGCGCAGTTCGAAATTGACCGCAGGATCGTGGAAACCCGTGATCGCCGAATACGGAATGACCAGCTTCGAGGCGACTTGATTGAAGCTCAGGCCGACCGAGAAGCGCTCGTCATCGACGACCAGATCCCAATAGCGGTTCTGCATCACGATCGTCATCTCGTCGGGAAAGCGCTCGAGCAGTCGCTGCGGGATGTCGACGCCGGGCGCCTGCGTCTTGAAGGTGATGTAGAAATGGTGCTCGCCGGGCAGGCCACCATTGGTCGCCACCGACCCAAGGACGCGGCCGACCACGGCACGCAGGGCTTCCTGTACGATATCATCGTAGGGAATCAGGCTATCGGGCATGCCATCGCTCATGCCTCCTTGGGTAGCGCGGTTTGATGGCGGGTCAAGATTGCATGCGTCCCTAACGGCGCTATGGGAAGCAAATGCGCACCGCCACGATCAGCCGCCGGACCAGCGAGACCTCCATCGACGTCTCGGTCAACCTCGATGGAACGGGGGCGTTCCAGATTTCGACCGGGATCGGCTTCTTCGATCACATGCTCGAACAATTGAGCCGCCACTCGCTGATCGACTTGGACGTAAACACCGTCGGCGATCTGCATATCGACCAGCACCACACCGTCGAGGACACCGGCCTCGCGATCGGCGCGGCGATCCTCGAGGCTTTGGGCGAAAAGCGCGGAATCCGCCGCTACGCCGATGCGCATTCGCCGATGGACGAGACGCTCACCCGCGTCGCGATCGACATTTCGGGGCGGCCGTATCTCGTTTGGAAGACCGAATTCTCGCAGAAGAAACTGGGCGAGATGGACACCGAGATGTTCGAGCATTTCTTCCATTCCTTCGCGCAGACCGCCGGCATCACGCTGCACATCGAGACGCTGTACGGGTCGAACAACCACCATATCGCCGAGGCGGCGTTCAAGGGCGTCGCGCGGGCGTTGCGCGAAGCGGTCGAGCTCGACCCGCGGAAAGCGGGCGTGATCCCCAGCACCAAGGGGACGTTGTGATGCTCCCCTCCCGCTTGCGGGAGGGGCCGGGGGAGGGAACGACCTGGATCCCCGCGCTGCGCTTGCGGCACGCCCCTCCCCTAACACCTCCCGCAAGCGGGAGGGGGATTTGACGCTTGCCCTCATCGATTACGGCGCAGGAAATCTGCATTCGGTCGCCAATGCGCTGAAAGCGGCGGGCGGCACCGACGTGCTCGTCACCGCCGATGCAGGTGCAGTGCTCAAGGCCGACCGCATCGTCCTGCCCGGCGTCGGTGCGTTTGGTGCCTGCGCCGCGGCGTTGCGCGGCGTCCCCGGCATGGTCGAGGCGCTCGAGCAGCGCGTCCGGCGCGACGGGGTGCCGTTCCTCGGCATCTGCGTCGGGATGCAATTGATGGCCGACACCGGCGAGGAGCATGGCGTCCATGCCGGGCTCGGCTGGATCCGCGGCAGCGTCCGGCACCTCACGCCGACCGACGCAACCGCCAAGGTCCCGCACATGGGCTGGAACGACGTCGTCCCGACCACCCCGCACGCGCTGATCGTGCCGGGCGAAGCCTATTTCCTGCACAGCTACGCCTTTGACGGGGCCGACACGCTGGCAACGACCGAGCATGCCGGCCCGGTTACCTCCGCGATCGGCCGCGACAATTTGCTCGGCGTGCAATTCCATCCCGAAAAGAGCCAGCGCTACGGTCTTGCGCTGCTGGAGAGGTTCCTGACGTGGCGTCCTTGATCATCTTCCCCGCGATCGACCTCAAGGGCGGCCAGGTCGTCCGCCTCGCCGAGGGCGATATGGACCGCGCGACCGTCTATGGCGACGACCCCGCCGCGCAGGCGATGCTGTTCGCAGAGCAGGGTGCCGAATATCTCCACGTCGTCGATCTCGACGGCGCGTTTGCCGGCAAATCGGTCAATGGCGAAGCGGTGGCCGAGATCGTCAAGCGCTTCCCCGGCCATGTGCAGCTTGGCGGCGGGATCCGCGACCGCGCCGGGATCGAGCGCTGGTTCGACATGGGCGTGTCGCGTGTGGTGATCGGCACGGCGGCGCTTGAGAACCCGGACTTGGTGCGCGAAGCGGCGCGCGATTTCCCCGGGGCGATCGTCGTTGCCGTGGATGCCAAGGATGGTTTCGTCGCGACCAAGGGTTGGGCCGATGTCTCGACCGTCGAGGTCGCCGATATGGCGCGGCAGTTCGAGGATGCGGGTGTCGCGGCGCTGTTGTTCACTGACGTCGGCCGCGACGGGATGCTGAAGGGCGCCAACGTCCAGGCGACCGTCGACCTCGCGCGCGCGGTGAAGATTCCGGTGATCGCCAGCGGTGGCGTGAAGGGGATCGCCGAGATCCATGTGCTCGCGCTGCATGCGCGTGACGGGATCGAGGGCGTGATTACCGGGCGCGCGCTGTATGACGGCCGGCTCGATCTGGCGGCGGCGCTCGCCGTGGCGGCGGCGGCGTGAAAAGCATGTTCGCGCGGAGACGCGGAGGCGCGGAGATGGTGCGCGCGTCGCGACCGTCCGGAGTGATCCGCGAATGCAGAATCCGCTTCGCCCGACGCGGATGCCAGAGACTTGGCGACCCGTCTTCTTTCCTCCGCGTCTCCGCGCCTCCGCGCGAACCCATCTTCTTTCTCTTCAAAGCCGCTCGCCCATGACCGTCCGCGCTCGTGTCATCCCGTGCCTCGACGTCGCCAACGGTCGCGTCGTCAAGGGCGTCAATTTCGTCGACCTCAAGGACGCCGGCGATCCGGTCGAGCAAGCGCGCGCCTATGACGCCGCCGGCGCCGACGAACTCTGCTTCCTCGATATCGGCGCAAGCCATGAGGCGCGCGGCACGATCCTCGACGTCGTGCGGCGCACCGCCGAAGTGTGCTTCATGCCGCTAACCGTCGGCGGCGGAGTGCGCTCCGTCGAGGATGCGCGCGCGCTGCTGCTCGCGGGCGCCGACAAGGTCGCGGTCAATTCCGCCGCGGTCGCGCGGCCCGAGCTCGTCGCCGAGCTCGCCGACAAGTTCGGCAGCCAGTGCGTCGTCGCCTCGGTCGATGCGCGGCAGGTCGATGGCGGCTGGGAAGTGTTCACGCATGGCGGCCGTCGCGCGACGGGAATCGACGCGGTCGCGCATGCGCTGCGGCTGGCCGAGCTCGGCGCGGGCGAACTGCTCGTCACCTCGATGGACCGCGACGGGACCAAGAGCGGGTTCGACCTGGCGCTGACGCGGACGATCGCCGACCAGGTGCGCGTGCCGGTGGTCGCGTCGGGCGGCGTGGGCGGGCTGGCCGATCTCGTCGCGGGGATCAGCGAGGGACATGCGAGCGCAGTGCTGGCGGCGTCGATTTTCCACTTCGGCGAAGTCAGCATCGCCGAGGCGCATGCCGCGCTTGCGGCGGCGGGGATACCGGTGCGGCGGCCGGTTACCAGCTGACCGCGGGACTTTCTTCCTTCCTTCTTTCTATATTTCCTCCCCGGCGGAGGCCGGGGCCCAGTCGCGAGCCGTTCGTTGGAGAGCGCTGCGCGTGCTGGCATGGGCCTTCGCGACTGGGCCCCGGCCTTCGCCGGGGAAGATAGAAGAACGGGAAAGCAAGGGGAGCGAAAGAAGCGGAAATTTACCAGCGCGATGCTACACACCCCGCATGCGCTTCCTCTTCGCCCTGCTGATCGCAAACCCCGCGCTCGCCGCGCCGCATAGCGGTGTCGTCAAGGTTCGCACCGGACCCGAACTCTCCGACATCGTCCTGTTCGTCGTCGCGGCGCTCGGCGTTTGGTTCGTGCGGCGGGCGATGCGCGCGCGCTTCGCCAAGCGCGGCACGCCCAAGGATTGACCTGCGCGCCCGCTTGGGCCAGCCCGCTTTGATGGCCGAAGATACACTCGACACGTTAGAGGCAACAATCCGCGCACGCCGCGGCGCCGACCCGACGACCTCCTACACCGCCAAGCTGTTCGCGAAGGGACGCGGCAAGATCGCGCAGAAGGTCGGCGAGGAAGCGGTCGAGACCGTCATCGCCGCGCTGACCGAGGACAAGGCCGCGCTCGTCGGCGAGGCGACCGACCTGATGTTCCACCTGCTCGTGCTGCTCGCCGAGTGCGACGTCTCGCTCGACGACATCCGCGCCGAAATCCGCCAGCGTGAAGGCGTGTCGGGAATCGACGAGAAGGCCGCCCGCAAAGCCTGAAGGAGCCACCATGCCGATCGACGCGACGCAAGCCTATGACGACCAGAATATCTTCGCCAAGATCCTGCGCGGCGAGATTCCCGCGACGCGGCTCTACGAAGACGACTACGCCATCGCCTTCCCCGACATCGCCCCGCAGGCGCCGACGCATATCCTGGTGATCCCCAAGGGCGCTTACGTGTCGTGGGATGATTTCAGCGCGAGAGCCTCCGACGCCGAGATCGCCGGCTTCGTTCGCGCGGTCGGCACGGTCGCGCGCGATGCCGGGCTGGTCGCGCCGGGCTATCGCTTGCTGGCCAATACCGGACACGATTCGCACCAGGAGGTGCCGCACCTCCACGTCCATATCTTCGCCGGCCGCGCGCTCGGGCCGATGCTGGCGCGCTAAGGGGATTGCGCGCCCACGTTTTGCGGTTAGGTTTCCCGCCAACCAAAACTTTCGCGCCGGCAACGATCCGGCCCAGGGGACTTATCGAATGGCGACACAGCCCACTACGGGTATTCTGAACCGCATGCTGCTCCGAAAAACCGTGGAGCAAGTTCAACGCGAGACACAGACCAGCCAACTCAAACGCACGCTCGGCCCCTGGAACCTCGTGTTCCTCGGCATCGGCTGCATCATCGGCGCCGGCATCTTCGTGCGGACCGGCAACGCCGCCGCGCTCCATGCCGGCCCCGCCGTCCTCATCTCGTTCCTGATCGCGGGCTTCGTCTGCGCGCTCGCCGGCCTGTGCTACGCCGAACTGTCTTCCACCCTGCCCGTCTCGGGCTCGGCCTATACCTATAGCTACACCACGATCGGCGAGTTCGCCGCGTGGATCATGGGCGCGCTGCTGCTGCTCGAATACGGTCTCGCGGCGTCGGTCGTCGCGGTTGGCTGGGCGGGCTATGTCGTCAGCCTGCTCGGCGACTTCGGCCTCGTCATCCCGGTCGAACTGACCGGTCCGACCGGCCATGTCATCAAGCATGCGGTCGGCGGCGAGCTCGTCCCCGTGATCGTCAACGGTGCGCCGCTGACCTATCTCTTCAACCTGCCCGCCTTCCTGATCTGCGGCGCGATGACCGCATTGCTGATCATCGGCGTGTCGGAGAGCGCCAAGGTCAACAACGTCATCGTCGCGATCAAGCTGACCGTGATCATTGCCTTCATCGTCATCTGCGGCGCGTTCGTGATCGCGCATTTCGACACGCTCAAGTCCAACTGGCAGCCGTTCATCCCGCCGGCGAGCGGCGACAAGGGCGAGTTCGGCTGGGGCGGCATCCTGCGTGCCGCCTCGATCGTGTTCTTCGCCTATATCGGCTTCGAGGCGGTCTCGACCGCGGGCCAGGAAGCCAAGAACCCCGCCAAGGACATGCCGATCGGCCTGCTCGGCTCGCTGTTCGTGTGCACCGCGATCTACATCCTCGTCTCGATCGTGATGACGCTGATCGTCAACTACAAGACGCTCGACGTGCCGGATCCCGTCGCGGTCGCGGTCGACGCGCTCGGCCCGCAATGGGCGTGGTTCGCAAAGCTGGTGAAAGCCGGCGCGATCGTCGGGCTGACCTCGGTCGTGCTCGTGCTGATGTATGGCCAGACGCGCATCTTCTACACGATGGCGCGTGACGGCCTGCTGCCGCGCGTGTTCGCGACCGTCCACAAGAAGTTCCAGACGCCGTGGGTCAACACGCTGCTCGTCGGGCTGATCACCGCGGTCGCCGCGGCGTTCTTCGACATCAACACGCTCGGCGACATGACCTCGGTCGGCACGCTCGCGGCCTTCGCGATCGTCTGCCTGTCGGTGATCTGGCTGCGGCGCACCCACCCGGAGATCCCGCGCGGCTTCCGCGTGCCGCTCTATCCGGTGGTGCCGGCGGTCGGCATCCTCACTTGCATCGCGTTGATCTTCACGGTCGAATCGCGCGTGCTGGTATTCTTTGCCTGGTACACGCTGGCGGCGATCATCCTCTATTTCGCCTACGGCATGCACAACAGCCGGCTGGCAAAGGGCCTCGACGAGGAAGACGGCCCCGAGCTCGGCGAATATGTCGCGCCGGTGCATCGCCCGTAAGGGCAGGCGCCACGTAGGACACGAAAAAGGCCGGGGAGCGATCCCCGGCCTTTTTTTGTGTCTAAGCCCCTCCCCTGAAGGGGAGGGGCTTTGCGCGCTCAGCCGATCTTCGACGCCACCAGCGCCTTCAAATCGACCTGCGCACGCGCGCCGTAATGCGAGATGATCTCGGCGGCGCAGACCGCGCCCATCTTGAGCGAGTCGGCGATGCTCTTGCCCTGTGCCTGGCCGCGCAGGAACCCCGCGGCGAACAGGTCGCCCGCGCCGGTCGTATCGACGACGCGCTCGATCGGCTCGGCAGCGACGCTGACTGTCTCCCCGCCCGACACGGCGATCGCACCCTTCTCGCTGCGCGTGACCACCAGCATCGGCACCTGCGTCGCCGCCTCGGCCACCGCCGCGTCGAAATCTTCGGTCGCCATCAGCGCGGTGATCTCGGCCTCGTTGGCGAACATGATGTCGATCAGGCCATCGGCCATCAGCTGGCGGAAATCGCCGCCGTGGCGCGAGATGCAGAACACGTCGCTGAGCGTGAAGGCGACCTTGCGGCCGGCCGCCCGCGCGACGTCGATCGCGGCGCGCATCGCCTGGCGTGGTTCCTCGGGATCCCACAGATAGCCCTCGAGATAGAGGATCGCAGCGTTGGCGATCAGGTCACGGTCGAGTGCTGCCTCGGGCAGGAACTGCGACGCGCCGAGGAAGGTGTTCATCGTGCGCTGGCCGTCGGGGGTAACGAAGATCAGGCAGCGTGCCGTCGTCGGGTCGCCGTCGCGCGCAGCCGTCGTAAAGTCGATCCCCACCGCGCGGATGTCGTGCGCGAAGATGTCGCCAAGCTCGTCCTTCGCCACCTGGCCGATGAAACCGCACTTGCCGCCCATCGCCGCGATGCCGGCGACGGTGTTCGCCGCCGAGCCGCCGCTCGCCTCGATCCCCGGGCCCATCTTGGCATAGAGCGCATCGGCTTCCTCGGGCGAGAACATCAGCTGCATCGAGCCCTTGGTCATCGCGGCTTCGGCGAGGAAGGCATCGGTCGACTGCGACAGCACATCGACGATGGCATTGCCGATCGCGACGACGTCATAAGTGGGCTCGGTCACGGGAATCTCCGATTTCTGAAAAAATAGCGTTGCCGCGCCGTACCGGGGGGGTGCGGCGCGCGCAACTCTCCGTCGCCGCGAGCAAGCGCGGGGTGACGGGCCCGTGGGAGGCGGCTAGGACCGGCATCATGTTGCGTGCGCTCCTCCTCTCGCTCGGCCAGCTCGGCGATCGCAAGATCGTCGCGGTGTTCCTCAAGTCGCTCGCGCTGACCGTGGTGCTGATCGCCGCGCTCGGCGTCGCGCTGTGGTATGGCGCGACGGAAGCGGCGGCGGAGCGGGGGTGGGATCCGGCGGCCGGCGGCGTGCTGGGCGCGGTCGCGCTGCTCGCCGCGTTCGGGATCAGCTGGCTGCTGTTCCGCGCGATCGCGATCGCGGTGATGATGGCGTTCGCCGACGACGTGGTCGTCGCGGTCGAGGCGCGGCACTACCCGCAAGCGCTCGAGACCGCGCGCAGCGTCTCGCCCCTGCGCGGTGCCGGGCTCGGCCTGCGTTCGGCGGCGCGCGCGATCCTGGTCAATCTTGCGCTCGCGCCAGTCTATATCGCCTTGCTCGTCACCGGCGTCGGCACGTGGCTGCTGTTCTTCCTGGTCAATGGCTGGCTGCTCGGGCGCGATCTCGGCGAGCTCGTCGCGGCGCGCCACGTGCCGCCTGCGCTGATGCGAGACTGGCGCAAGACGGGCGCGGTCGACCGCTTCGCGCTGGGGGTTGCGGGGACCGCCCTGTTCATGGTTCCGATTGCGAACCTCTTCGTGCCGATCCTCGGCGCGGCGATGGCGACGCATCTGTTCCATTCGGGGCGAACGACATGAAGCTTTTTGGTGCACTTCTGGTGGGACTGGCGCTGTCGGGCTGCGCCGCGAGCACAGCGACGACACCCGCCGCGCGGCCCGCGATGGTGCCGATCCCAACGGGCACGGCAGGGCTCGGCGGCGTGATCGGCGCGACGGCGGCGCACCTCACCGGGTTGTTCGGCGCACCTGTCGCCGATGTCCGCGAGGGGACAGCGCGCAAGCTGCAGTTCAACAACGCGACCTGCGTGCTCGACGCCTATCTCTACCCGAGCGGCAAGTCCGAGCCGGTCGTCACCTATCTCGATGCGCGCCAGACCGACGGCTCGCCGATCGACCGCGCGAGCTGTGTCGGAGCGCTGCAGGTCGGGCGGCGAAAATAGGCTAGGCGCGCGCTAGCTCCGCGAACGCCCACTCTGCCGCCTCCGCCACGACGGGGTTCGGATCGTCGCGCAGTCCAGCGACCTGCGCGCGCAATCCCGCATCTCCGCTATTGCCCGCCGCGATCAGACAGTTGCGCACCATCCGGTCGCGCCCGATGCGCTTGATCGGCGAGCCGGCGAACACCTGGCGAAACCCCGCATCGTCGAGCGCGAGCAGGTCGGCGAGTTCGGGCGCGACCAGTTCCGCGCGCGGCAGGAAGGCGCGGTTGGCGCTCGCGGCGGCCGCGAACTTGTTCCACGGGCAGACCGCGAGACAATCGTCGCAGCCGTAGATGCGGTTGCCGATACCCTTGCGGAATTCGAGCGGGATCGGCCCGGCATGTTCGATCGTCAGGTACGAAATGCAGCGTCGCGCATCGAGCCGGTAGGGCGCGGGGAAGGCATCGGTCGGGCACGCGCGCTGGCAGGCGTCGCACGATCCGCAGTGATCGGCGACCGGTGGCGGAAGCGCCCCGAACGCGGCAATGTCGAGCGTCGTGTAGATCGCGCCGAGGAACAGCCAGCTGCCCTCGCTACGGCTCACCAGATTGGTATGCTTGCCCTGCCACCCCAGCCCAGCCGCCTCGGCGAGCGGCTTTTCCATGACAGGCGCGGTATCGACGAACACCTTGAGGTCGATCCCCGGTTCTTCCGCCACCAGCCAGCGCGCGAGGGCCTTCAACGCGCGCTTCACCACGTCGTGATAATCGCCGCCCTGCGCATAGGTCGAGATCCGCCCCACCCCGCCCTCACCCGCCAATGCGAGCGGATCGGTCGCCGGGGCATAGCTCATCCCGAGCGCGATCACGCTCTTCACCTCGGGCCACAGCCCGGCGGGCGATTCGCGGTGGTGCGCGCGCTCCTCCATCCAGATCATCCCGCCGTGGAGACCCTCGCGCAGCCATTGCTGCAACCGCTCGGCGGTTCTGGGCGCAGCGTCCGCCGCGGCGACCCCGCACGCGACGAAACCGAATTCGCGCGCTTTTGCCGCAAGGCGCTGTTCGAGGGGCAAAGCGTCAACCATTGTCGCCCACATAGCGTGTTCGCGCCGCGCTTGTCGAAGCCCGGCGCGCTATACTACACAGCTAACACAGCGCTCCGTATCGGGGCCACGCGGCGGGGGTCTTCTTGGACAATCATCTGGCGGTCAGCGCCTCCGGCCTGATCAAGAATTTCGGCGGGCGGCGCGTCGTCGACGGCGTCGATATCGCGGTGCCCAAGGGCGCGATCTACGGCGTGCTCGGCCCCAATGGTGCTGGCAAGACGACGACGCTGCGGATGCTGCTCGGCATTATCGAGCCCGATGGCGGGACGCGCACGCTGCTCGGCCACGATCGCCCGCGCGATGCGAGCGACCGCGTCGGCTATCTCCCCGAAGAACGCGGGCTCTACCCGGCGATGCGCGCCAAGGAGGCAGTCGCCTTCATGGGTGCTTTACGCGGGCTCGATCTCAGGACCGGACGCAAGCGCGCGGTCGAACTGCTCGAGGCGGCGGGGCTCGGCCATGCGGTCGACACCAAGATCCGCAAGCTGTCGAAGGGCATGGCGCAGCTCGTCCAATTGCTCGGCTCGGTCGTCCACCAGCCCGATTTGCTCGTGCTCGACGAACCCTTTTCGGGGCTCGATCCGGTCAATCAGGAACGCTTGGAAGCGCTGATCCTCGCCGAGCGCGACCGCGGCGCGACGGTGCTCTTCTCGACGCACGTGATGGCGCACGCCGAACGGCTGTGCGACCGGCTCGCGATCATCGCCGGCGGCAAGCGTCGCTTCGAGGGCACCGTCGCCGACGCGCGCGGGATGCTCCCGATGCGCGCGCACTATGTGCCGGAGCGCGACGATCCGACGATCGCACAGCATTTGCCCGCCGACGCGCGCCATGACGAACATGGCTGGTCGTTCGAAGTCCCCGATGGCGGGGTCGAACAAGCGCTCAGCCGGTTGATCGGTGCGGGCCACGGGATCGCCGGCCTGTCGATCGAACGTCCCGGCTTGCACGACGCGTTCGTGCGGATCGTCGGCGCTGCAGGACACACCGCCAAGGCTGCGACGGAGCACACCGCATGAGCGCGCACCCGATAAGCAACACGCGCCGCACGATCCGCCAGGCGATGACGATCGCACGGCGCGATTTCGTCGCGACGGTGTTCACGCCGACCTTCCTGCTGTTTCTCCTCTCGCCGCTGTTCACGATCGGCTTCGGTCTCGTCGGCGGGATGGGCGCGTCGACCGTGGCGAGCGGATCGAGCGAGAAGACGCGGATCGTCGCGATCGTCGAGCCTGCGCGGCAGGACGCGATGCGATCGGCCGATGCGCGGCTGCGCGATGCCTTCGCGCGCGGCGACCGCCCGCCCCTGCTGGCGATCGAGGCGCCCGGTACCGATCCAGAGGAGCAGGCGCACGCCGCGTTCAAGAGCCGCAAGGGCATCGATGCGTCTGCGACGCTGTTCGGCGACCTGACCCACCCGACGATCCTGTATGACGGCCAGGGCCGCGCCGATGCGCGCTATCTCGCCTCGCTCGCCGAGGCGACGTTGCGCACCGACCCGGCGCAGACCAAGCCGCTCAGCACCGCGACGCTCAGTTCGATCGCGCGCGCCGCACCGACCGAGAGCGGGCACAAGCAAGCCGCCTTCATCGCCGTGTTCGGCATCTTCTTCCTCGCCCTGCTGCTCGCCGGCCAGGTCGTCGGCACGATGATGGAGGAGCGCAGCAACAAGGTCGTCGAAGTGCTCGCCGCAGCGGTGCCGCTCGAGGCGGTGTTCTTCGGCAAGTTGCTCGGGATGTTCGGCTCGGCGATCCTCTTCGTCGGCTTCTGGACGACGCTCGTCACCAAGATCGGCGGCATCCTGCCTGCGCGCTATGCCACCGCGATCGGCGAGATCGGCCCGGCGGTGGGTGCGCCGATGTTCTTCCTGCTGTTCTTCGCCTATTTTGCGATGGCGTATCTGCTGCTCGGCGCGGTCTTCCTCGGCGTCGGCGCGCAAGCCTCGACCGCGCGCGAACTGCAGATGATGTCGTTGCCGATCACGATCATCCAGGTCGCGATGTTCGGGCTTGCGTTGAAGGCCAGCGCCGCCCCCGATTCGATGCTAGCCAAGGTGGTCGAAATCTTCCCGCTCAGCTCCCCCTACGCGATGGCGGCGCATGCCGCGAACCAGCCCGAGCTGTGGCCGCATGTCGCAGCCCTCGCCTGGCAAGCGCTATGGGTCGCGATCGCGATCACCGTCGGCGCGCGGGCTTTCCGGCGCGGCGTGCTGCAATCGGGGAGCGGCCGGCTGTTCGGTCGGCGCAAGACTGTTGACATGAGTGTCAGTTAGACGTTCACTCCCCCAAAAGGAGAGGGACTATGGCGACTTTGGCGCAGGACGTGATCGATCGGTTCGACGTCAGTCGACCCGAACTCTACCGGGACGATGTCTGGCAGGCGCCGTTCCGCGAGCTGCGCGCGACCGCGCCAGTCCACCGCGTCGAGCATTCGGACTTCGGCCCCTATTGGTCGGTGTCGACCTACAAGCCGATCGTCACGGTCGAATCGCTGCCCGATCTCTACTCGTCGCAGGCCGGCGGCATAACGCTCGCCGATTTCATCGAGAACAACCCGACCGACGTGCGCATGCCGATGTTCATCGCGATGGACCGGCCCAAGCATACCGGCCAGCGCCGCACCGTCGCGCCCGCCTTCACGCCGTCCGAGATGGTGCGGATGAGCGACAATATCCGCATGCGCACTGCCGAAGTGCTCGATTCGCTCAGCTGGAACACGCCGTTCGACTGGGTCGACACCGTCTCGGTCGAACTCACCACGCAAATGCTCGCGATCCTGTTCGATTTTCCGTGGGAGGATCGCCGCAAGCTGACCTTCTGGTCGGACTGGGCGGGCGATATCGAGCTCGTCAAGAATGAGGAGCTCCGGATCGAGCGGCTCAAGCACATGTACGAGTGCGGCGGCTACTTCCAGAACCTCTGGAACGCCAAGATCGGCAAGCCGCCGACGCCCGACCTGATCTCGATGATGATCCATTCCGACGCGATGGCGGAAATGGACCAGATGGAATTCCTGGGGAACCTGATCCTGCTGATCGTCGGCGGCAACGACACCACGCGCAACACGATGAGCGCGGTCGCGTATGGGCTCGACCTGTTCCCCGACCAGCGCGCCAAGCTCGAAGCCGATCCCTCGCTCATCGCGAACACGGTGCAGGAAGTGATTCGCTGGCAGACGCCGCTCGCGCACATGCGCCGCACCGCGACGGTCGATTCCGAGCTCGAGGGGCAGCAGATCAAGGCGGGCGACAAGCTTGCGCTCTGGTATATATCGGCCAATCGCGACGAGAGCGTATTCGAGGATCCCGACACGATCATCGTCGACCGCCCCAACGCACGACGCCATCTGGCGTTCGGTCACGGTATCCATCGCTGCGTCGGAGCGCGGCTCGCCGAGATGCAGATCGCGATCCTGCTCGAGGAAATGGCGAAGCGGCGGATGCGGGTGAATGTGCTCGGCGAACCCGAGCGAGTCGCGGCGTGCTTCGTCCACGGGTATCGCAAGCTGCCGGTGGAAATCAGCCGCTACTGACCCTACCCTGCCGTCACCCCGGCCTCGTTCCGGGGTGATGGCTTAGGGAGGGAGGATTGCCCACCTCAGTTCGGCTTGGCAATCGCCTCGGCACGCACCGGCTCGGCATCCCCGGAGCAATCGCCATTCTGCCGCGCAACGACTGCGGGCGGTGCCTTGCGGCCCATCGTCCAGTTCGCTTGCATGCGGACCTTGGGATTGGGCGCACACCAGATCTCGCCGGTCTCGTTGATCGCGGTGACCCAGATGAGGTTATGCTCCTGGCCGTAATCGATCACGGCAAAGGCAAAGCCTGGCCCCTTGTCGAGCAAGTGAACCGGAAGCGGCGGATCGAGCTGTTGCATCGTCATACGGCTTGAAGCGCGCGAAACCGTTTGGGGTTCCCCATATCCGCGCGTCACGCGATGCGTCCGGGGACCGCAAAATCGCGTAACTATCCCGCAGTCCGAGCGTATAAGGACTGTGACGCCAAGAGGATCCGACCGATGCACGACCGCCGCCATTTCCTCACCCTCGCCGGCACCGGTGCCGCCGCCTTCGCGCTGTTCGGCTGCAAGGGCGCGAGCGCTGGCCCGCCCGAGAAGTTCGAACTGACGCTGAGCGATGCGCAGTGGAAGGCCAAGCTCTCGCCCGCCGCGTATACCGTGCTGCGGCATGAAGGCACCGAAGCGCCGTATAGCAGCCCGCTCAACAAGGAGCATCGCGCCGGGATCTTCTCGTGCGCAGGATGCGCGCTGCCGGCTTTTTCGTCGAAGACCAAGTTCGAGAGCGGCACGGGCTGGCCGAGCTTCTGGGCACCGCTCGCCAATGCGGTCAAGTCGCGCACCGACAGTTCGCTCGGCATGGCGCGGACCGAAGTGCATTGCCGCCGCTGCGGCGGGCATCTCGGCCATGTGTTCGATGATGGCCCGAAGCCGACGGGCCTGCGCTATTGCATGAATGGCGTGGCGATGACCTTCACGCCGGGCAAGGCCTGACCCCCGCTCCCCGGCTACGGCCGGGGGGTCGATCAGCCGTGACGCTCGTTCGACAGCGACGCCATGATCATCGGCGCGGCGCGGTCCTGCGTGTCGTCGCCGGTCGACTTGGCCGAATAGATGAAGCCCTTGGTCGGATAGGCCGAGGTGCCGAGGCCACCCTGCGGGCCGTACCACACCTTGACTTCGCTCCAGTCGCCATTGGCCGAGACGTCGATCGCGCGGACGTCATGCTCGACGCCGCCGCGGCGCGACCAATTGGCGTGGGTCAGCAGGACTTCGCGGTCGTTCACGACTTCGCTGACCATCGCGACATGGCCCATGCGCATCCGGCTGGTCGCGGAGAAAGCGAGCACAGCGCCGACCTTGGGGGCATGGCCACGCGCGTAACGACCAGCGGCCTGGCCCCACCAGGTGTTCGCGTTGCCGTGCAGGTCGATCCCCGACACTTCGCGGGCGAACGGCGCACACTGCCAGAACTGCGCCATTGCAGGGGTCGCCGTCAGCAGGGCGCACGATACCACCAGCGCAAAACGCGCTGCCAAAGCCTTGAATGTCATGTGACCCCCCAAAGGTCGTTTGAACTTGCTGAGTGTCTCAAAGCAGGTCGCCGCGCCGCTGGAAACCCTGTCTCCCCGATGAACGGAACCTTTTCCGACGAAGCGAGTTGACCGCACGATGACTGCCCGTTTCGGCATCCGCCGACGGTCCGGAGCAGCGGTGCGCGCTCGCCAAGTCACGCGATCCCGGCTAAGAATCACGCCATGAAACCAACCACTGCCCGCCCGCGCCTCGTGCTTGCCTTGCTGATGGTTGGCGCCGCGCTGACTGGATGCTCGCGCGAGGCTGCGCCCGATGATGACGCTGCGCTCTACCAGTCGAACGCCGCGACGCTCACGCCGGGCGTCCAACCGGTGCGTGTCGGCGAAGGCGGACCGGCATTTCGCGCCTGCGCCGGTGTCGGACAGGTGGTGAACCTGTCCCCTGCCGGAGAGCGCTATCTTGCGGTACGCACCGCCCCTTTCGCCGAAGCCGACGAAGTCGTCCGGCTCGGCGACGGCGCAAAGATGTATCTGTGCTCGCGCTCGCTCGATCAGCGCTGGCAAGGCGTAGTGATACCGCCCGCCGACTCGCCGACCAGCGATTGCGGCGTCACCGCCTCGCTCGCGGGTCCGCGCGCTTATGCCGGGCCGTGCCAATCGGGCTGGGTGTTGAGCGGCTTCGTCCAGCCATCGGCGGGCTGACGCCCACCGATCGTTTGGTAGCCTAGTATGGCGCTTCACAGCTACGAAACGCGCGACACGCCGCGCTTTTGAATTTCGGGTTTGCGAGCCGCGCCGGGATCGGGCATCGCGTCCCTGCACAGAAACGGCAGATGGCGGACCCATGGCACTCGACCCCGAAACCTTCGACGCATTGATCGACACGGTACGCCGCTTCGTCGCCGAACGGCTCCGCCCGCTCGAAGCCGCGGTCGAGGAAGCCGATGCGATCCCCGCCGATGTCGTGCAGGACATGCGCGAGATGGGGCTGTTCGGCCTGTCGATCGACGAGGAATATGGCGGGCTCGGGCTGACGATGCTCGAAGAGGCCAAGGTCGCGATCGAGCTCGGTCGCACCACGCCTGCCTTCCGCTCGACCTTCGGCACCAATGTCGGGATCGGCTCGCAGGGGCTCGTGATGGCGGGCAATGCCGAGCAGAAAGCCGCATGGCTGCCGCGCATCGCGAGCGGCGAGATCATCACCAGCTTCGCGCTGACCGAGCCCGATGTCGGATCGGATTCGGGCGCGGTGAAGACGCGCGCGACCTTCGACGGCCAGTCGTACCGGCTGAACGGCACCAAGCGCTACATCACCAATGCCGACAAGGCCGATTTGTTCACAGTGATGGCGCGGACCAGCGACACACCCGGCGCGCGTGGCGTCTCGGCCTTCCTCGTGCCGCGCGATCTGGCGGGCGTCTCGATCGGCCATCCTGAGAAGAAGATGGGGCAGAAGGGCGCGAAGGTCGCCGACGTAGTGTTCGACGATGTCGTCGTCCCCGCCGAGAACCGGCTCGGCGCCGAGGGCGAGGGCTTCAAGATCGCGATGCGCGTGCTCGACCGCGGGCGGTTGCATATCTCGGCGGTGTGCGTTGGCGTCGCCGAGCGGCTGATCGCCGATTGCGTTGCCTATGCCACGACGCGCACGCAGTTCGGCAAGCCGATCGCCGAGCATCAGTTGATTCAGGGGATGCTCGCCGATTCGAAGACCGAGGCGCTGGTTGCGCGCGCGATGGTGCTCGAGACTGCGGCTGCCAAGGACGCCGGCAAGGACGTCGTGATGGAATCGGCCGCCGCCAAATATTATGCGAGCGAGATGGTCGGCCGCGTCGCCGATCGCGCGGTGCAGATCTTCGGCGGGGCGGGCTACATCGCCGATTACGGGATCGAGCGGCTGTACCGCGACGTCCGGTTGTTCCGCATCTACGAGGGCACCAGCCAGATCCAGCAAATCATCATCGCGCGCGAAACGATCAAACGCGGCGGGTGAGCTCGTCGCAAGCCGCCGCCGTGTAAGGCGCACAACCAAATCCCCCTTCCCGCCTGCGGGAGGGGTTAGGGGAGGGCAGTACCGGCAAGCGCCGCGCTTGAGGCACGCCCCTCCCCCAGCCCCTCCCGCAAGCGGGAGGGGAGCAAGAAAAAATCAGGAGAGAAGATGATGGACACCAATACCCTGTTCCGCCTCGACGGACGCGTCGCGCTCGTCACCGGGGGCTCGCGCGGCATCGGCAAGATGATCGCGGCTGGCTTCATCGCGCAAGGCGCGACCGTCTACATCTCGGCGCGCAAGGCCGATGCCTGTTTCGAGACCGCCAAGGAGCTCGGCGAGAAGTGCATCGCGCTGCCGCAGGACGTGTCGACCGTCGCGGGCTGCAAGGCGCTCGCCGCGCAATTGGCCGAGCACACCGACAAGCTCGACATCCTCGTCAACAATGCCGGCGCCGCCTGGGGCGAGCCGTTCGAGGCGTTCCCGGAAAAAGGCTGGGACAAGGTGATGGACCTCAACGTCAAATCACCCTTCTTCCTGACGCAGGCGCTGTTCGAACCGCTCAAGGCCGCCGCGAGCGCAGGGCAACCCGCCAAGGTCATCAACATCACCTCGATCGACGGCCAGCGGCTCAACCCGTGGGAGACGTACAGCTATCAGGCGTCGAAGGCGGCGCTGATCTATCTCACCAAGCGGATGGCGGCGCGGCTCGTCACCGATCATATCAACGTCACCTCGATCGCGCCGGGCGCGTTTGCCAGCGAGATGAACAAGGCCGCGCGCGACCACGGCTCGGCGATCGCGCAGAGCATTCCGGCCAAGCGCATCGGCGTCGACGAAGACATGGCGGGCGCGGCGATCTACCTCGCGTCGCGCGCCGGGGACTATGTGATCGGTGATACGATCACGGTCGACGGCGGGCTGGTGCATGCCGCATTGGGCACGTCGATCGACGCGTAAGGCGTCGTGACCCCGGCCTTGTGCCGGGGTCCACCGTGCAGCGCGGCCAGCCTTTGACATGGATCGGCACGCTCGCGGCCTGGTGGACCCCGGCACGAGGCCGGGGTGACGATTGACCTACGTCGTCTCCTGCGGATGATGCGGCGTGAGGATCAGCACGCCCTCCTCGACCCGCCACGATTTGAGCCGCGACAGGAAGTTCATCCCCACGACGTTCATGTCGCCGAACGCGGGCGACACCACCACCGGCAGATCACGCGCGACGACGTTGCCGATCCGCAGCACGGGGACCGTCGCGGTCTGCGCGGCGACATTGCCGTTCGCGGTCTGCATCACCACCGGCATGAGCGAATCGTTCGGCTCGATCCCGGCGGCGGCGGCGGTATCGGCCGAGATCGCGGTCACCGTCGCGCCGCTGTCGACCAGCATCCGCCGCTCGATCGCGCCGAGCTTCACCCGCACCCAGAAATGTCCGTCGCTCGCCATCGGCACGCGCATTTCCTTGCCGACAACTTGCTGCCCGCCGATCTGGAAGCGCTGCGCCATCCGCGCGAACATCGGATCGAACTGCGCGCGCTCGGCGAACAGCAGCGCGACCACGACGACCGCGCCGACGGTCATGGCGAACGACAGTACGCGCCCGAACAGCGGCACGCGCCGCGCGAGGAAGAGTATCGCCACGACGCCGGCAATCAGCAGGTACAGCGGCGCGTGCGGGCCAAGACGGGAGAGATCGATCACGATCGCAATATAATATGCGGGCCTGCGTTTATGAAGGCTGACCGCTGCATATGTCCGCCCGCGTCACTCCATCGCAGACAGCAGCCGATCGACCGTCGTCGTCGCAAAGGCGGTGAAATTGTCGGCGACGCCATAGGGCAACAGAATATCACGCCCGAGCGCGAGCGCGCCGCAGCTGTACACCACATTGGGCACATAACCGTCGCGCTCGTCGGGGCTCGGGCGAAGGATCGGCTCGGGCGTGCGCGCGAGCAGCTTCGAGGGATCGGCCTTGTCGAGCAGACACGCCCCGACGCAGTAATTGCGCACCGTGCCTACGCCGTGCGTGAACACCAGCCAGCCTTCGTCGACCTCGATCGGCGAGCCGCAATTGCCCATCTGGACGTATTCCCAGGGGTATCGCGGGCTGACGATCTTGCCGCCGCCTTCCCAGTGCAGGATGTCGTCGGAGCGATGCAGCCAGATGCTCTCGCTGTCCTGTCGCCCGAGCATGACATATTGACCGCCCACGCGCCGCGGGAACAGCGCCATGCCCTTGGCTCCCGCCGCATCGCCGGTCAGCGCGCGCATGATAAAGGTTTCGGATCCATCGCCCGACAGCAATTCGGGCCGCGCGGTCGAGCCGCTGAACGCGGTGTAGGTCCCGTGATAGGTCGTCGTGCCATCGTCTTCGGTGAAGCGCACCAGCCGCAGATCTTCGATCCCCTGATGCTGGCTCGGCAGCACGGGAAACAGCACGGTTTCCGAAATGTCGCGGCTGCGATCGACGCGGAGCGTCACCACGGCGCCCGCGGCGACGCTGTCGCCCTCAATGATCGGCGGTACCGCGACCAGGCTCGGCGGGTCGATCGCGATCCGCCCGCCAGGGACCCAGCTGCCCGACCGGAACGCCACCGACGAGACATGGCCCTCGCCGATCCCGCGCAGCGACACGATGAACCGCACGCCCCCCTCCGGCGCCGTCGACTGGTCGTGCGCGAGGACCGCGCTCGGGTTGAACAAGGCGGCGGCTTCATACGAATATTCTTCGCTGAAATAGGCACCGATCAAGCGCTGCTGCGCGGTGTTCGCGGTCGGCCGCTCGGCCAGCGTCGCGGCGATTTCCTCGTAGCGCCTAACCAGCATCGCATCGACATCGCGGTGCCGCTCGTCGAGCGAATCGATGGTGATGGCCAGCTCGGCGGCGAGCCCCGCAGCGTCGAGCGTCATCACGCGGTCGACGATCGCCTGCGTGCGGCTTTGCCCCTCGACCTGGAATGCCTTGGGATATTCGAGGCTGAACGGCCGCACCACCGTTCGCGACGGATCGGGGCGGAGGATGACATCGGCATGGTCGAGAATCGGGTATGCGTCCGGCATGGCAACTCCCTTGGAGGAAACGGCAGACTATCCCACCAGAACCGCGCCAACGTGCGAGGATCACCGTTGATCCAGGTCAGCGGAGAATCAAAATACTACTCTGTGCAGCGGTACTTAGCCCGGATTCAAATCTTGTGATGCATCCGCGTGCCGTGCCACCATCGCGTCGCTCGTGAAATGCCGGGCGTTGGGGGCAGCCGGATGATCATCTACCGAATCGTTGCAGCGGGTATCGGTCTCGTCGCACTGTCCGCCCCATTGTATGCGCAACTGGTCGAGCCGGCACCGCTCGTCGCCGAGCAGCCCGCTTTGACGGTGCTCAATCAGCTCGGCGCAGCGCCGAACGATGCCGCGCGCCTCATCCTCTTCGATCGCGCGCTGGCGCTTCTCTCACAGCCGACCCCGCTTCGCGGGCACGTGCTGTGCGGCCGCGCCGCGGTGCTCGGTCAATTGCACCGTGACGACGAAGCCCGCCTCGGTTTCGACCAGTGCCGCCAATTGCTGCCCGACGAACCCAATGTGCTGCTGCCGATCGCCTTCGACGAATCGCACCGCCAGCGCCCGGTCGAGGCCGCGCAGCTGATCATCCGCGCCGCTAAGCTCAAGGCGTCCGCGCTGGACCAGATCGATGCCGATTCAATGGCCACGGTGTTGCGCCAATTGGCCTATGCCGGGAAGGGCGATCTCGCCGACACGATGATCGATGCGTTGGTCGGCGCGGGCTATCCGCGCGACAATCCGGGCGTGTTTTCGCACTATACCCAGACCGCCATCCTGTACCGTTTGCGAACCGGCGATGCAGCGACCGCGATGCAACTGCTGCCCTCGGTGCTGAGCCCGCACGCTGGCGTCGCGATGCTCGTCGATCGCCGCTATGCGTCGATCTGGCCCGCGATCGGGCAGTGGGCGGGTAACGATCTGTCGGTCCAGCGCGGCGCGTTGCTGGCGGCGGCGCGCGCGACCTTCGAAACCAGCGAAACCCCGGAAACCCGGCTCGCCTACGCGCAAGCGCTGGTCGACACGGGCCACCGCGGCGAGGCGATCACGCTGATCGAGCAATGGCTGCAGACCGACGCGGCGAACAAAGATAAGTGGGTGCGCAGCATGGCGGTGCTCAAACAGGGCCGCTGGCTGGCGGAAGCGGGGGATCGCGCCGAAGGCATCCGACGGATGCGCGCCGCGGTCGATGCCCCGGCGCAACCCGAATCGGGGATCGAGAACATCGTCCCCAATCTGGTCATGCAATTGCTGCTGGCGCAGGACTTTGGCGGCGCAATCGCGATGCTCGACCGCCATCCGCCGAGCGCAGACACGCTCGAAAGCCCGGTCGCGGCAGGCTATTTCGTCGCCCTGCGCGCGTGCGCGTTGCAGGGGCTCGGCAAGCACGAGCAGGCCGTGGCGCAACTCGCGCGGCTCCGCAGCGTCTATCCCACCGCCAAGACCGCAGGCGACTATGCCGTCGCCTGCGTCGCGCCGATTGACGAGCAAGCCGCCCGTTGGATCGCCACCGTCCGTGATCCGGACACGCGGAACGATGCACTCGTCGCACTCGAAACCGCGCGCTATCGTGCGAAGCAGGGGCTGCCCGCGCTGACACTCACCGAGCAGATGCTGCGCCGGATCGAGTCGCGCGCCGACGTCCGTCGCAGCTTCACCGAATTCGGGCGCCCGCTGCCCGACAGCTACGCGCCCGCGCTCGACGATTTCAACGTGCGCCCCGCCGCCACGCCGCGCGGCCCATCTCCGACGCCAGTCGCCTGACGCCGCGCCTCAGCGCGCGATGCCGCCCGCGGCGAGCACCGCCAACGTCACCAGCTCGCTCGCCGTGCTCGTCATCGGTGCGATCTGCACCGACTTTTCCATGCCGACGAGCATCGGCCCGATCACCGCGTCGCCACCGAGCTCGCGCAGCAGCTTGGCCGAAATGTTGGCCGATTGCAGCCCCGGCAGGATCAGCACGTTGGCCGGCCCCGACAGCCGCGCGAACGGATAATTGGCGAGCTGCCGGGGGTTGAGCGCGACGTCGGGCGCCATTTCGCCTTCATATTCGAAGCTGACCTTGCGCGCGTCGAGCACCTTCACCGCGGCGCGGATGTCGTCGAGCCAATTGCCCTCGGGATTGCCGAAGGTCGAATAGCTGAGGAAGGCGACGCGCGGCTCGTGGCCCATCCGCTTGGCGACCAGCGCGGTGCCCTCGGCGATGTCGGCGAGTTCCTCGGCATTGGGGCGTTCGTTGACCGTGGTGTCGGCCATGAACACCGTGTGGCTCTGCCCGACCATCAGGTGGATGCCGAACGGCGTGCGGCCCGCCTCGGGATCGATCACGCGGCGGACTTCGCGCATCGTGTGCGCATAGGTGCGCGTGATGCCGGTGATCATCGCGTCGGCTTCGCCGAGCTGGAGCATCACCGCGCCGAAGATGTTGCGATCCTGGTTGATCATCCGCTCGCAATCGCGACGCAGATAGCCGCGGCGCTGGAGCCGGCCATAAAGGAAGTCGACCATCCGCGGCACCAGCGGCGACTTGCGGCTGTTGTGGAGCTCATAGCTGTCGGGATCGGTGACGCCCAATGCGCGCAGCCGCTCGGGAACGTCGTCGCGCCCGACGAGCACCGGCGTGCCATAGCCGCCATCCTTGAACGCGATCGCGGCGCGCAGCACGACTTCTTCCTCGCCCTCAGCGAACAGCACGCGCTTCGGGTGCGCCTTGGCGCCTTCGTAGGCGAGCGTCAGCACCGAGGTGGTCGGGTTGAGCCGCGCCTTCAGCTTCTCGCGATACGCGTCGAGGTCGAGGATCGGCTTGGTCGCCACGCCCGAATCCATCGCCGCTTTGGCGACCGCGACGGGGACGATCTCCATCAGCCGCGGATCGAACGGCGCGGGGATGATGTAATCGGGGCCGAAGGTGTGGCGCACGCCGTACGCGACCGCGACTTCCTCGGGCACTTGCTGGCGCGCGAGCGCCGCCAGCGCATGCGCCGCGGCGAGCTTCATCTCGTCGTTGATCGTCGTCGCGCGCACGTCGAGCGCGCCGCGGAAGATGAACGGGAAGCAGAGCACGTTGTTGATCTGGTTCGGATAATCCGATCGCCCGGTCGCGATGATCGCATCGGGGCGCGCCGCCTTGGCTTCCGGCGGGGTGATCTCGGGATCGGGATTGGCCATTGCGAAGATGATCGGCTTGGGCGCCATCTTCATCAGGTCGGCGGCGGGCAGCGCACCCGCGGCGGACACGCCGATGAACACGTCGGCACCGTCGAGCGCCTCGGCGCGGGTGCGCTTTTCGGTGACGACGGCGTGCGCCGACTGCCACTGGTTCACGTCGTCGCGACCCTGATAGATGATGCCGCCCAAATCGACCATCGTTAGATGATCGCTCGGCAAGCCCATCGCCTTGATCAGCTCGGCACAGGCGATCGCCGCCGCGCCCGCGCCGTTCATCACCACCTTGGTGGTCTTGATGTCGCGGCCCGTCAGGAACAGCGCGTTGATCAGGCCCGCCGCACAGATGATCGCGGTGCCGTGCTGGTCGTCATGGAACACCGGGATGTTCATTTTGGCGCGCAGCGTCTGCTCGATGATGAAGCATTCGGGCGACTTGATGTCCTCGAGGTTGATCCCGCCAAAGCTCGGCTCCATCAATTCGATCGCGTCGATCAGCCGATCGGGGTCCTCGGTCTTCAATTCGATGTCGATCGCATCGACATCGGCGAAGCGTTTGAACAGCACGGCCTTGCCTTCCATCACCGGCTTCGACGCGAGCGCGCCGAGATTGCCGAGACCGAGGATCGCAGTGCCGTTCGAGATGACCGCAACGAGGTTGCCCTTGGCGGTGTAATCGTAAGCGAGGCTCGGGTCGGCGGCGATCGCCAGCACCGGCACCGCGACGCCCGGCGAATAGGCCAGAGCGAGGTCGCGCTGAGTCGCCATCGGCTTCGACGCGATGATCTCGAGCTTGCCCGGACGCCCCTCCGAATGGAACAGCAGCGCTTCGCGCTCTGAAAACTGGACATTCTGCGGATTGGTGTCTGTGGACATGCTCGGCCTTTCGGAATCGCCTGTGTCTGTAGGCAATGCCTTCCCCCACGTCACCCCGCAGATGCATGCTTCACGATTTGACACGATCGTTCGGCATGACGCGCCGCCAATTCGTTGCTAGTTGCCGGGCGATGGCGAGCACCCCCCCTACCCCGATGATGGCGCAATATCTGGCGCTCAAGGCCGACGCGCGCGATTGCCTGCTGTTCTACCGGATGGGCGATTTCTTCGAGATGTTCTTCGACGATGCGAAGATCGCCGCCGCGGTACTCGACATCGCGCTCACCGCGCGCGGCGAGCATGACGGGGTGCCGATCCCGATGTGCGGCGTGCCGGTCCATGCCGCCGACGCCTATCTCGCGCGGCTGATCAAGGCCGGGCACCGCGTCGCGATCGCCGAGCAGACCGAGAGCCCGGCTGACGCCAAGAAGCGCAGCGGCAAGACGCTCGTCGCGCGCGCGATCGTCCGCGTGGTGACGGCGGGGACGTTGACCGAGGAGGCGCTGCTCGATGCGCGCACGGCGAACTGGTGCGTCGCCATCGGCGAGGCGGCGGGCGGCGTCGCGGTCGCCGCCGCCGACATCTCGACCGGGCGTTTCGAGCTGATCGAGTGCGATGCGGCGAGCCTTGGTGCCGAACTCGCACGGCTCGCGCCGGCCGAGACGATCGCGTCCGAAGCGACGGCGTTTGGCGAAGCGGCGACGATGCTGCGCCCCCGCGCCGATTTCGACAGCGGACGGGGGGAGACGCGGCTCAAGGCGCTGTACGACGTCGCCACGCTCGACGGCTTCGGCCAGTTCGGGCGCGCGGCGCTCGCTGCGGCAGGCGGTCTCGTCGCCTATCTCGACCATACCGCCAAGGGCGCGATCCCCTTCCTGCGCCCCCCACGCCTCGCCCAGACCGCGCAGCAGATGGCGATCGACGCGGCGACGCGCGAAAGCCTCGAACTCACGCAGACCACCAACGGCGCGCGCGCGGGCAGCCTGCTCGACGCGGTCGACCGCACGGTGACGGCGGCGGGCGCGCGACTGCTGGCGGCCGATATCGGCGCGCCGCTGATGGACCGCGGCCGGATCGAGGCGCGGCTCGATCTGGTGTCGTTGCTCGCCGAGGATGCGGGGTTGCGCGAGGCCTTGCGCGGGACGCTGCGCAGCATGGCCGACATTGGCCGCGCGCTCGGGCGGCTCGCGGCAGGACGCGGGAGCCCACGCGATCTCGGGCAATTGCGCGACGGGCTCGACGGCGCGTGGCGGCTCGGCGAGCGGCTCGGCAAGATCGAGCAGTCGCCCGCACTACTCGGCGAACTCGCGCCCGCGCTGCGCGGTCACGGCGCGCTGATCGACCTGCTGACGCGCGCGCTCGTCGCGAGCCCGCCGATCGACGCCTCGGACGGCGGCTATATCGCGCCGGGCTATGACGCCGCGCTCGATGACCTGCGCGATGCGGGCGCGGGCGGCAGGCGTGCGATCGCCGCGCTCGAGGCAGAATTCCGTAACCGTACCGGCGTCACCGCGCTGAAAATCCGCCATAACGGCGTGCTCGGCTATCATATCGAAGTGCCCGCGCGTTTCGGCGATGCGCTGATGAAGCCCGACAGCGGCTTCACCCACCGCCAGACGATGGCCGGCGCGATCCGCTTCAACGCGCCCGAACTTCACGAGGTCGCGCTGAAGGTGACACAGGCCGGCGCACACGCGCTCGCGGCCGAGGCGGCCCATCTCGAGGATCTGATCGCCGCCGCTCTCGCCAAGCGCGAAGCGGTCGCCGCCACCGCCGATGCGCTCGCGCGGCTCGACGTTTCGGCGGGTCTTGCCGAACGCGCGACCGAAGGCGGCTGGGCGCGCCCTGCCCTTGTCGATCACGCCTGTTTCGACATCGTCGGCGGGCGCCACCCGGTGGTCGAGGACGCGCTCGCCAAACGCGGCGAGCGCTTCGTCGCCAATGACTGCCGCCTGTCCGAAGACTCGCGGCTGTGGCTTGTCACCGGCCCCAACATGGGCGGCAAATCGACCTTCCTGCGCCAGAATGCGGCGATCGCGGTGCTTGCCCAGGCGGGCAGCTACGTCCCCGCCACCGCCGCGACTCTCGGCCTGGTCGACCGGCTGTTCAGCCGCGTCGGCGCGTCGGACAATCTCGCGCGCGGGCGATCGACCTTCATGGTCGAGATGGTCGAGACCGCCGCGATCCTCGCGCAGGCGACGCCGCGCAGCTTCGTCATCCTCGACGAAGTCGGGCGCGGCACATCGACCTATGACGGGCTGGCGATCGCCTGGGCGGTGGTCGAGGCGATCCATGAGGACAATCGCTGCCGCTGCCTGTTCGCGACGCATTACCACGAGCTGACGCGGCTCGCCGAGCGCTGCGACGCGCTGACGCTCCACCACGTCCGCGCGCGCGAGTGGAAGGGCGAACTCGTCCTGCTGCACGAAGTGTCCGAAGGCCCCGCCGATCGCAGCTACGGCCTCGCCGTCGCGCGGCTCGCCGGCCTCCCGCCTGCGACGATCGCGCGCGCGAAAGCGGTGCTGAGCAAGCTCGAGGCCGGGCGCGCCAAAACCGGCGGGCTCGCGGCAGGACTCGACGACTTGCCGCTGTTCGCCGCCGCGCTCGAAGTCGCCGAGGAGCAATGCGACGCGATCCGCGCCGAAGTCGAGACGCTCGACGTCGATGCGCTGACGCCGCGCGAAGCGCTCGAGACGCTCTACCGGCTCAAGGCGCTCGCGCGCGAATGACGCGGCACGGTGCGCCGGCGAGGCCGGGCACTGCGGCGACCTGACATCGTCATGGCAAATGCCGGGCGGGGCTGGCGAACAAATCACCGACAGCACATCCGCGCGCGTTGCCATCGTCATCCACAACGTCGACGGAACCAATACTAACAAATATAGGTTGTGCAGTCAGGTTCGTAACAGGAGGATTGAAATGGCTGAGTATCGCGACACGACCGAAAAGGTTTACGTGGAAAAGAAGAGCAACACCGGCATGGTGATTGGCACGATCATCGTCCTGGCGCTCGTCGTCGTGGGCGTGTTGTTCGCGACCGGCTTCTGGAGCGCGGACGTCAAGGGTGGCGAAATGCCGAAGATCAACGTCAGCGCCAAGGAAGGCGCTCTTCCCGATGTCGACGTGAAGTCGAAGGAAGTCGTTGTCGGCACCAAGAAGACCACGGTCGACGTGCCGACCGTTGGCGTCAAGGACGGCGACAAGTAAGCGCCCCCGCACGCTAACAGCGTATTACGGAGCGCCCCGTCAGCAATGGCGGGGCGTTTTTGCATCGGGTTGCCCGCGTGGACGCGCGCAGCCAAACCCCCTATCTGCACGCCATGGCCTCACGCTTCGAATCCGTCCCCCAGCGCCGTGCGATCATCGATCGGCGCGGTCTCGCCGATGCGCTTGCAGCGCTCGAGGGCGACAAGGCCGCGCTGCGCACGCAGGGCACCGCCTTGCTCAAGGCCGCACTCGACGCCGGCCGCGAAGAGATTGCCCGGCGGCTGATCGAACATCCCTCGCGCGGGCTCGAAATCGCCGCGAGCCAGGCGTTCCTGACCGACCAATTGCTGCGGCTGCTCTACGATTTCACGACCGAGCGGCTCTACCCGAACAGCAACCCGACCGCCGCCGAGCGCATCACGATCATCGCGGTCGGCGGCTATGGGCGAGGCGAGATGGCACCCTATTCGGACGTCGACGTCGGGTTTCTGACCCCGTGGAAGCAGACCGGCTGGACCGAGCAGGTCATCGAGACGATGCTCTACGCGCTGTGGGACCTGGGCATGAAAGTCGGCCATAGCAGCCGCTCGCTCGACGAGATGGTGCGCCAGGCCAAGAGCGACGTGACGATCCGCACCGCCTTGCTCGAGGCCCGCTATGTGTGGGGCGACCAGGAGGTCTATGACGAGGCGGCACGGCGCTTCAAGGCCGAGGTCCAGGCCGACAGCGCGCGCCAGTTCATCGCCGACAAACTTGCCGAGCGCGACGTGCGCCACCGCAAGATGGGCGACACGCGCTATGTCGTCGAGCCCAACGTCAAGGAAGCCAAAGGCGGCCTGCGCGATCTCCACGCGCTCTTCTGGATCGGCAAGTTCGCTTATAACGTCAGCGAACCCGCGCAACTGGTCGAAGCGGGGCTGCTCAGCCGCGCCGAATATCGCCAGTTCCACCGCGCCGAGAATTTCCTGTGGGCGGTGCGCTGCCACCTTCACGACATATCGGGCCGCGCCGAGGACCGCCTGACCTTCGACCTGCAGCGCGAGATTGCCGAACGGATGCGCTTTGCCGACCGACCGGGCAAATCCAAGGTCGAGCGCTTCATGCAATTCTATTTCCTGCAGGCGCGGACCGCAGGCGACCTGACCGGCGTGTTCCTCGCGCATCTCGACGAGAAGTTCGCCGCGCGCGGGCGCCGTTTCGGGTTGCCGACGCTGCGCCGGTCCCCCCGCAAGCTCAACGGCTTCATCGTCAACCGCGGGCGCCTGGCGATCCCGAGCGACGACTTCCTTGCGGAGAAACCGACGCGGCTGCTCGAACTGTTCGCGCTCGCCGACAAACATGGCCTCGAAATTCACCCACTGACGATGCGCGCCGCCGCGCGCGACGCCAAGCTCGCCGACGACATCCGCCAGGACCCGACCGCCAACGCGCTGTTCCTCGACGTGCTGACCTCGCCGCGCGATCCGGAAATCGTACTGCGCTGGATGAACGAAGCCGGCGTGTTCGGCCGCTTCGTTCCCGATTTCGCGCGCGTCGTCGCGCAGATGCAGTTCGACATGTACCATCACTACACTGTCGACGAGCACACGATCCGCGCGATCGGGTTGCTGGCGAAGATCGAACATGGCGACCTCGAGGTCGACCATCCGCTCGCGACGGTCTTGCTCCACCAGATCGTGTCGCGCCGCGCGCTGTATGTCGCGGTGCTGCTCCACGATATCGCCAAGGGCCGCGGCGGCGACCATTCGATCCTCGGTGCCGAGGTGGCGCACAAGCTGTGCCCGCGCTTCGGCCTGTCGCCCGCCGAGACCGAGACCGTCGCCTGGCTGGTGCGCTTCCACCTGCTGATGTCGGCGACCGCGTTCAAGCGCGATTTGTCGGACTTCAAGACGATCCTCGACTTCACCGAGATCGTGCAAAGCCCCGAGCGGCTTCGGCTGCTGCTGCTGCTGACCGTCGTCGATATTCGCGCGGTCGGGCCGGGCGTGTGGAACGGCTGGAAGCGGCAGTTGCTCGCGACGCTCTACGACTCGGCCGAGGAAGTGCTGCGGCTCGGCCACAAACAGAAGGGCCGTAGCGAGCGCGTCGCGGTCAAGCAGGCGGCGTTGCGCGATCTGCTCGGCTGGAGCACCGAGCATTTCGACGCGCTCGTTCGCCGCTTGCCCGAGCCCTATTGGGTGGCCGAACCCGAGGACGTGATCGCCCGCAATGCGCGCTTGGTGGAGGAAGCCGGAGACGCGCAGCTGTCGATCGCGGCGCAAGTCTATCCCGAGCGCGGCGCGACGCTCGTGACGATCTACGCGGCCGATCATCCCGGGCTGTTCTACCGCATTGCCGGCGCAATCAGCGTGGCGGGCGGCAACATCATCGACGCGCGGATTCACACCACGCGCGACGGCATGGCACTCGACAATTTCCTCGTCCAGGATCCGTTCGGCCGTCCGTTCGACGAAGCAGGCCAGCTCGCGCGATTGAAACAGGCGATCGAGGACGCGCTCGCCAATCGCGGCAAGATGATTGATCGGCTGATGGCGAAGCCGCTTCCCCGTCCGCGCGCAGAAGCCTTCGCGATCGCACCCAACGTGCTGATCGACAACAAGGCGTCGAACCGCTTCACCGTCATCGAGGTCAACGCGCGTGACCGGCCGGCGCTGCTCCACCAGCTCGCCTACACGCTCTTCCAGTCGCGCGTGACGATTCATTCGGCGCATGTCGCAACCTATGGCGAGCGCGCGGTCGACACTTTCTATCTGACCGATCTGACCGGCGACAAGATCGCTGCGGCGGCGCGGCTCAAGACGATCGAGCGGCGCTTGCTCGCCGCCGCTGCCGGGGAGCGGATGGCCGACGCGGCATGAGTCGCGATGCGCGGACGGCTTGTCGCCGCGGCGGGCGGCGTGGCATGGGCAAAGCGTGACGTTCCAACCGCAGATCCTGGTCGACGCCGATGCCTGCCCGGTGAAGGACGAGATCTACCGCGTCGCGTACCGCGTCGACGTGCCGGTGATCGTGGTGAGCAACATGCACCTGCGCATCCCGGTCCATCCGCTGATCTCGCGCGTCGTCGTCGATTCGGGGTTCGATGCCGCCGACGACTGGATCGCCGAGCATGCGCATGCCGCGACGATCGTCGTGACCGCCGATATCCTGCTCGCCGATCGCTGTCTCAAGGCCGGGGCGGTTGTGATCGGGCCGACCGGCAAGGCCTTCACGAGCAGCTCGATCGGCAGTGCGATCGCGGTGCGCGCGATCATGGCGGATCTGCGCGCCGGCGGCGAACAGACCGGCGGCCCGGCGCCGTTCCGCAAGGAGGATCGCTCGCGCTTCCTCTCGGCGCTCGATCTGGCGATCACCCGAGTGCTGCGCGCGCGCTGACCCCGCTGCGCTGCGCCATTGGCGATCGCCCCGATCTGCCGTAAACCCCTGGGGGATAATCGATTCCCGCGACGCATCTTGCCCACGCATGCACGAAAGGAACGATCGATGCCGGTACTCGGAATTGGCGGCCTGTTTTTCCGCAGCAAGGATCCGGACGCACTGTCCGAATGGTATCGCCACCACCTCGGGGTCGGCGCGGGGTGTGTCTCGGTCGAGGGTGCGACCCCCGACGAATGGGCGTGGCAAGCGCAAGGCGGCCCCCTGGTGTTCGCGCCGTTTGCCGACGACACCGATTATTTCACGCGCGACAAGCCGTACATGCTGAATTTCCGCGTCCGCGATCTTGAAGGGCTGACGATCGCGCTCGGCCTGGCGGGGATCGAAGTCGTCACCAACGAGGATTGGAACGATCCGGCAGTCGGGCGCTTCGTGCGCATTCACGACCCCGAGGGCAATCCGATCGAGCTGTGGGAGCCGACCGTGCCGCCCGAGCACCCGGCCCACTGAGCCAAGCGAACCCGCCGGCTCCGCTACAAAAACGACGGCCCGCCCCTCGCAAACGAGGAGCGGGCCGCCCGTATTCCAGCAGAATACGCGTCAGAAGCGCGAGCGCAGCGTCACGCCGTAGGTGCGCGGCTCGGCGAGGAAGGCCGAGTAGAGCGCATTGCCCGTTCCGCCGAAGCTTGCGACGTTGGCCGACGAGCCAGCGCCCTGGAACGGCGTGTTGAACGCGACCTGGATGTACTGCTTGTTGAACACGTTCTGTGCCCAGAACTCGATCGCCCACAGCTGATCCTTGCCGCGGATGCCGAGACGCGCATTGACCAGCGCAAAGCCGTCCTGCTTCTTCTCGGGCGCCAGATCCGACCCGGTGTTATAGTCGGAGGTCATGCGGCTATCGACATAGACCAAGCCAGACATGCCGTTCGAGCCGAGATCGGGCGTCCACGCCGCCGACGTCGTCACGACGTGACGCGGGGCGTTCGACAGCTGGCTGCCGGGGAGCAGGAACAACGCCGGATCGAGCGGTGCACCCGCCGAGTTGCCGACCAGATTGCGCGCAATCTTGGTGTCGGCGAAGGTGTAGCCTGCCGTCACCTGGAACTGGCGGATCGGCGTCATCGTCGCTTCGAGCTCGACGCCCTGCGAGATCACGCCGGGTTTGTCCGCCTTGCCCGTGCACTGGCCGGTCGCGGCCAGATTGTCGGTGTCGCCGCCGTTGAGGCTGGTCGAGCAGCCGATCAGGTTCTGCACGACGAAGACCGAGCCGTTGAAGGTGTTGAGCTGGAAGTTCTTGAACTCCGACCGGAACGCCGCGACGTTGAGGCTGAAGCCGCGCGTCTTGAACTTGGCGCCGAGTTCGTAGCTGTTGACGGTTTCCGCCGCAAACCGCAGCGCCGCCGCATCGGCATTGCTGCGCGGGCTGAACACGCCCGATGCACCGCCGAGTGGCGAGCGATCAAGGTTATAGCCGCCCGACTTGTAGCCCTTGGCGTACGACGCATAGGTCAGCAGGCTGGGGATCGGCTTCCACGACAGCACCGCCGTGCCCGTCACCTTACCCTCGCCGAAATTGTTCTGCAGGTTGAGTGCGTTGAGCGACGAGGACGAGTTGCCGGTGCAGCTCAGCGTCAGGATGCCGCCGATAAAGCCCTTGGCCGATGCCGGGACAGCGGCGCTGCTCAGCAGCGGTCCCAGATTGGCCTGCTGCACGGGGCAGACAGTGTTGGTGTTGTTGAAATTTGCGCTGAAGGTCTTGGCCTCGTGCGTGTAGCGCGCGCCGAGCGTCAGCGAGACAGTGTCGGTGATGTGGAAGATGTTGTGCGTGAAGAACGCGTAATTCTCGCTCTTCTGGCGATAGACCGACCCGTTGTCGCCGACATTGTTGACGCCGCCGCCGAGGCCCGGGCCACCCGTCAGGCGATCGAGCCCGCCAAGCACTGCGGGTGCCAGCGTACCGAACGCGCCAGTGACCGTCGCGCGGCCGATGGGCGAAAGGCAACCAGGCGCCCCGTTGTCCTGCAACGCGGCATTCTGGCTGATGTTGGTGACCAGGCGGCACGCGGCGAACGCGCCGTAATTCGCGCCGAACACCGCGTTGTCGACAACGCGGAGCGTCTCCTTCGAGTAGAAGCCGCCGACGAGCCAGTCGAGCTTGTCGCCGAAGGCCGACCCCTGGAGGCGCGCTTCCTGCGTGAAGGTGTGGAACTGGCGGTAGGCGTTGCCGTCGGCCGCGCGGTGCGTCAAATCGATATTGGTGTAGTCGACGTCACCGGCATTGCCCGATTTGTATTCGCGGTATGCGGTGATCGAGGTCAGCGTCGCGCCGCCGAGATTCCAGTCGGCCTGGAGCGAGCCGCCATAGTCGACCGTCGTGTTGCGATACGTCTGGCCCGGCGTGATCGCGACTTCGCGGTTGAAGGTGCCCGGCGTGTTGCCGGCCAGCGGATAGGTCGCACCGGCACGGCGCAGGATGTCGACGATCGGATTGGCCGGGCTCACCGAAACGGCGCGGTCGTCATTGACCGAGCTGCCATTGGCCTGGACCGCATTCGCGGTCGGATCGAAGGTCTGCTTCTGGCTGTAATAGGTCGCGCCGCAGCAGCTTTCCTTGCGGTGCGAATAATCGCCGATCAGGCGGAAGCTGAGGTCGGCGGTCGGCTTGAACAGCAATTGCCCACGGACGAAATAGCGGTCGCGATTGTTGACGCGCGACTCTGTACCGTTCGCCGGATTGACCGTGCGGTAGAAGCCATCGCGATTGACGTAGACGCCGTCGAGACGGAACGCGAGCTGGTCGGTGATCGGCCCGGTGATCCCGCCGGCAAGGCGCTTCTGGTCGTAATTGCCGTAGGTGCCCTCGGCATAGCCGCCGAAGGTGAATTTCGGCGATGCGGTGATGATGTTGATGAGGCCGGCCGATGCGTTGCGGCCGAACAGCGTGCCCTGTGGCCCGCGCAGCACTTCGACGCGGTCGATCTCGCCGAGTTCGTTGAGGCCAACGCCGGTGCGGCTGCGATAGACGCCGTCGATGAACACCGCGACCGAGCTTTCGAGACCGGGATTGTCGCCGACGGTGCCGACGCCGCGGATACGCGCCGAGGCATTCGATTCGCTGCCGGTCGAGGAAATCAGCAGCGACGGCGCCAGCTGGTTGAGCGCGCGAATGTCGGAACCGCCAGAATTCTGCAGCGATTCCTGCCCGACGGCCGAGACCGCGATCGGCACGTTCGACAGACGCTCGGAGCGGCGCGTCGCGGTGACGATGATGTCGCCGGCATTGTTGTCCTGGGTGGCGGCGGGAGCGGTTGCGGAGGTTCCGACCTGTGCGTCTTGTTGCGTGGTGGCGGGGGCAGTCTGGGCGAAAGCAGGTGCCGAGATCGCGACAGCAGCGACCGACAATAAGTACGCGGTTTTGCGCATTTCAGAACTCTCCAACGTTTTTTAGTTTTTTGAGTATTGTCGCCCCGAATAGCTACGCAAGGCTGAGCGTAAAGCAAAAAGCCCTGCGGAAACACGATTTAGAAGATAGGTGATGTAGTATGGCCACACCGGCCCAGCCGCGCGCGCGATGGCGGCCCCGAAATGACGCTACGTAATGCTGGGAATGCCCCGGGCCGGCGCGCAAACGCGTCGGCCAGCCCGGAAAAGGTTGTATTTCAGGACTTATTTGGGCGCGAGCACCATCAGCATCTGACGGCCTTCCATGCGCGGATAGGCCTCGACCTTGGCGGTCTCGGCGACATCGGCCTGGACGCGCTGGAGGAGGACCATGCCGAGCTGGCCGTGGCTCAATTCACGACCGCGGAAACGCAGCGTAATCTTGACCTTGTCGCCCTCGTCGATGAACTCGAGCACCTTCTTCATCTTGGTGTCATAGTCATGGTCATCGATGTTCGGACGCATCTTGATCTCCTTGATCTCCTGCGTCTTCTGCGATTTCCGCGCGAGGTTGGCCTTCTTCTGCGCCTCGTACTTGAACTTGCCGACATCGAGGAACTTGGCGACGGGCGGATCGGCGTTGGGCGACACTTCGACCAGGTCGAGACCGACCTCGCGCGCCTGCTCCATCGCCTCGCGGGTGTACATGACACCGAGGTTCTCACCGTCCTGGTCGATCACGCGAACCTTGGGCGATACAATGAATTCGTTGAAGCGAGGGCCATTCATCGGCGGCGCCTGGCGGGTCATCGGGGGTCGGATAGGTGTAGCTCCTGCGATTGTTTCAGGGACGATATAGGACTTTTTCGGGCAAAACGAAAGGTGGCGTCGCGCATCTTCGTCGCGCGCCCCCCGGCGAAGGCCGGGGAGCGCAACCCGGTTACAGATCCGGGGCCTTGGCCGCCTCGGTCAGCATCGCGATCGCGTCGTCGAGCGTCAGGAACTGTTGGCGGTCGCTGCCCAATTGCCGCAGCGCGACCTTGCCTTCCTCGGCCTCGCGCTTGCCCACCACCAGAAGGTTCGGGACCTTCGCCAGCGAATGCTCGCGCACCTTGTAGTTGATCTTCTCGTTGCGCAGATCGGTTTCGACGCGAATCCCCGCCGCCTTGAGTTTCTCGGCGACCTCACGCGCGTAATCGTCGGCGTCGGAGACGATCGTCGCGACCACCGCCTGCACCGGCGACAGCCACAGCGGGAAGCGCCCGGCGTGATGCTCGATCAGGATGCCGATGAAGCGCTCGAACGTGCCGAGGATCGCGCGGTGGAGCATGATCGGGCGATGCCGCTCGCCGTCCGCGCCGACGTACGACGCGTCGAGTCGTTCGGGCAGCACGCGGTCGGACTGGATCGTGCCGACCTGCCACGTCCGCCCGATCGCGTCGGTCAGGTGGAATTCGAGCTTGGGCGCATAGAAGGCCCCCTCGCCCGGCAGTTCCTCGAACTTCGCCTTGATCGACTCGCTGAGGCTGGACCCGAGCACCGCCGTGCGCAGTTCGTCCTCGGCCTTGTCCCACATCTCTTCGCTGCCGAAGCGCTTGTCGGGACGCAGCGCGAGCTTGACCGCATAATCCTCGAACCCGAGGTCGCGGTACACGCTGTCGAGCAGCTCGCAGAATTGCTGCACCTCGGCGACGAGCTGGTCCTCGCGCACGAAAATATGCGCGTCGTCCTGCGTGAACTGGCGAACGCGCATGATACCGTGGAGCGCGCCGTGTGGCTCGTTGCGGTGGCAGCAGCCGAACTCGGCCATGCGGATCGGCAGGTCGCGATACGATTTGATCCCCTGGCGGAAGATCAGCACGTGCGCCGGGCAGTTCATCGGCTTCAGCGCCATCAGGTCGGCGGTGCCGCTGAAGATCGCGGCGTCATCCTCGGTATTGGGGATCTCGTCGGGCACCACGAACATGTTCTCGCGATACTTGCCCCAATGGCCCGACTGCTCCCACTGGCGCGCGTCCATCAGCTGCGGCGTCTTGACCTCGGCATAGCCCGCCGCATCGAGCCGGCGGCGCATATAAGCTTCCAGCTGCCGCCACAGGATGAAGCCCTTGGGGTGCCAGAACACCGAGCCCTGCGCCTCGGACTGGAGGTGGAACAGATCCATTTCCTGCCCGATCTTGCGATGGTCGCGCTTGCCGGCCTCCTCGAGCATCGTGAGATGCGCGTCGAGCTGCTTCTTGTTGAGCCAGCCGGTGCCATAGACGCGGCTGAGCATCGCGTTCTTCTGGTCGCCGCGCCAGTACGCACCCGAGACGCGCGTCAGCTTGAACGCGTTGGGGTCGAGCTTACCGGTCGAGGCGAGATGCGGGCCGCGGCACATGTCGAGCCAGGCGTCGGGGCCGTTGCCCGCCTTGTAGACCGTCAGTTCCTCGCCCTCGGGCAGTTCGGCGGCCCATTCGGCCTTGAAGGTCTCGCCCTCGGCCTGCCAACGCGCGATCAGATCGGCGCGGCTCCACACTTCGCGGATCAGCGGCTCGTTCTTGGCGATGATGCGGCGCATCTCGGCCTCGATCGCGGGCAGATCCTCGTCGGTGAACGGGCGATCCTTCGGCGCGAAATCATAGTAGAAGCCGTCGTCGGTCGATGGACCGAAGGTGATCTGCGTGCCGGGGAACAGGCTTTGCACCGCTTCGGCGAGGACGTGCGCGAAATCGTGGCGCGCGAGTTCGAGCGCATCGGCCTCGTCCTTCGAGGTCACCAGCGCCAGCTGTGTGTCGCCCTCGAACGGGCGCATGATGTCGCGCAGCTCGCCGTCGATCCGCGCGGCGATGGCGGCCTTGGCGAGGCCGGGACCGATCGCGGCGGCCACATCGGCCGGGGTAGTCCCCGGGGCTACCTCGCGGACGGAACCGTCGGGCAGCGTGATGCGGAACATGGCGGACATTATCGCGGTCTTTCGTGGGACAATAGGAACCGGCGGTGACACCGGGAGCGCCGATATAGCCACGTGCAAGCGCGCCGTCATCCCCGGGACTGGTATGGCGGCACGGACACCCCATCTCGGGAATGGGAAACGGGGGAACGATGATGCTGACGGGTCTGCTGGTGTTCGCGATCGTGGTGCTCAAGCGCTTCCCGGAGACCGCAGCCGCGCGCTGGATGATGCGGATGGTCGGCGAGACCCTCACCGCGCTCGGCCGGGTTGAGCGCAAGCATGTGATCTTCCTTGCGCTGATGACGCTCGTTCTCGTCGCGGGGACCGAACTGCTCGCGCTCGCCGGGCCGTTCGACATCGCGCTGGTGCTGCTGTGGGATATCTCGGCGTATGTCGACATCGTGCTGACAACGATGGTCGTCGCCACCGCGACGCGCGGGATGACCGGCTGGCACGCGCTTGTTGCGCGGATCGCTTCGCGCCGGAGCCCGCGCGCGCGGCGGCAGCGGAGCGCGCGCAAGGCAGCGCCGTCGGCGAATGATGATGAAAGGCCGGGGTGACGGAGATTAGATGGGCGCGCGAAAGACCCTAGCGCAGCAGCACCAACTCTTCCGCCATCGACGGATGCAACGCGACGGTCTGGTCGAAATCGTCCTTGGTCAGCCCGGCCTTCACCGCGACCGCTGCCGCCTGCAGGATCTCGGGCGAATCGGGCCCGATCATGTGGAGCCCGAGCACCTGCCCCGTCTCGGCATTGCACACCATCTTGTACAGCGCGCGCTCGTTGCGGCCCGCCAGCACGTTCTTCATCGGGCGGAAGTCGGACATATAGACCTTCACCGATCCGAACTTGTTTTTGGCCTGCGCCTCGGTGAGGCCAACGCCCGCCATCGGGGGATGGCTGAACACCGCCGAGGGGATGTTCTCGTAATCGACGCGGTGCGGCTTGTTGCCGAACAGCGTGTCGGCAAACGCCTGCCCCTCGCGAATCGCGACCGGGGTGAGCTGGACGCGGTTGGTAACATCGCCGACCGCATAGATGCTGTCGCAGGTCGACTTATTGTCCGGATCGACCACGATCGCGCCCTTGTCGTCGAGCTCGACGCCGGCACTCTCGAGCCCCAGCCCTTCGGTATTGGGCGAACGCCCCGTCGCGAACATCACGCAATCGACGTCGATCGGCTCGTGGCCCGTCATCGACACGCGCAGGCAGCCGTCGGGCTGCTTCTCGATCCCGCGGAACGCGGCGTTGAAGCGGAAATCGAGCCCCTTCATCATCGAGATCTGGAGCAAGCGGTCGCGGATCGATTCGTCATAGCCGCGCAGGATCACGTCGGTGCGGTTGATCAGCGTGACCTTCGAACCGAATTCGTTGAAGATCCCGGCAAATTCATTGGCGATATAACCAGCCCCCGCGATCAGGATTCGCTTGGGCACCGCGTCGAGGTGGAACACTTCGTTCGAGGTGATGCCGAGCTCGTGCCCCGGGCATTCGGGAACGATCGGCGTCGCGCCGACCGCGATCAGAATGGTGCCCGCGGTGACTTCGCGACCGTCGCCGAGCTTGACCGAATGCGGCCCCGTCACCGTCGCGCGATCGAGGATGATCTCGACGCCGTTATTGGTCAGCGTGTCGGTATAGGCGCCGTTGATCCGGTCGACCTCCTCCATCACGTTGTCGCGCAGCCGGGCCCAGTCGAACCCGAGATTTTCCGGCACGTCCCAGCCGAAGCGCTTGGCGTCCTTCAGGTCCTCGGCGAAATGCGCGCCATAGACGAGCAGCTTCTTGGGCACGCAGCCGCGGATGACGCAGGTGCCGCCGACGCGATATTCCTCGGCCACCGCGACCTTTGCGCCGTGGGCCGCCGCAACGCGCGACGCGCGCGTACCGCCCGAACCCGCACCGATGACGAAAAGATCGTAGTCATACTCAGCCATGTCGTGTCCTTTTGCGGCCGCTTACCGCGCGGCTTGTAAATCTGCATTCCGTCGCCCGCCGGATAGTCTCGCGCGCTAGCGTTGCCCGGCGCGCCGCATCGGCATCGCATCGATCGTCGCGACCAACGTGGCGCGATCGATCGGCTCGGCACGGCGCAGCGCGGCATTGCCGTCCTTGCCGACCAGGACGATGCCGAACGCCGCCTTGGGCAGCCGCCAGCGCGTCCTGAGCGCCGCCGCGCTATCCGTCGCACCGCGCACGCTATCGCCGGTCACCTCGACGACCGTGACGTCACGATCGCCGAGCTCCTGCGGCATCGTGTCGAGCGAGGCCCGCTGCGCGATGCGTCGCGCATCGGCTTCGTTCGGCGCGGCGACGATCAGTACGCGGCGCTCGTACCGCATATCGGCGACCGTAGCCGCCGCGATCGCCGCCGCGAGCAGCATCACCCGAACGCGCGCTTGATCAGGTCGGTGGTCGACACGTCGAACTCCTGGTCGCCCGCGTCGGCGGCCTTTGCCATTTCCTTGCCGAGTTCGACGCCGAATTGATCGAACGAGTTGATCCCGAGCAGCACGCCGCTGACGAACACGCGCTGTTCGTAGAAGGCGATCAGCGCGCCGAGCGTGCGGGCGTCGAGATCGTCGATCAGGATCGTCGAGCTCGGTCGGTCGCCCGAATAGCTGCGCGCCAGATCGTCGTTGGGACGGCCCTTCATCAACGCCGCACCCTGCGCAAAGGCGTTGAGCAGCAACTGGCGGTGATGATCCTCCGACAGCGTATCGCCAGCCTCGATCACTGCGACGAATTCGACTGGCACGAGGTGCGTGCCCTGGTGGAGCAGCTGGAACACCGCATGCTGCGCGTCAGTGCCGACCCCGCCCCAGGTGATCGCCGCGCTCGGCCGGTCGAGCTTCTGCCCGTCGATCGTCGTGCCCTTGCCGTTCGATTCCATCTCGAGTTGCTGGAGATACGACGGCAGCAGCCGCAACCGCTCGTCATAAGCGAAGGTCGCGCGCGTCTCGGCGTGGCGGACTTGCGTGTAGTAGAGATCGGCGAAGGCCGCGAGCGCGGGCGCATTCTGGCTGAGCGTGGTGTGCTGGAAATGCCGGTCCATCTCGGCCGCGCCCTCGAGCAGCTCGGCAAAATTGTCCCAACCGAGCGCGATCGCGGCGGGGAAGCCGATCGACGACCAGAGCGAATAGCGCCCGCCGACCGAATCGGCGAAGGGCAGCACGCGCGTCTCGTCGACACCCCATTCGACCGCCTTGTCGGGATCGGCCGTCAGCGCGATGACGCGGCCATAGGCGTCCTCGACACCCGCCTCACCCATCCACTGCAGCACCGAATCGGCGTTGGTCAGCGTTTCCTTGGTGGTGAAGGTCTTCGACGCGATCACCAGCAGCGTGGCGGTCGGATCGAACTTCTTGAACACTTCTTCAAGCGCGGCGCCGTCGATGTTCGAGACGATCGCGACCTCGTATGCGGTATCCTCGCGCCCCAGCGCATCGATCAGCAGGTCGGGGCCGAGCGCCGAGCCACCGATGCCGACGTGGAGGACGTGACGGATGTCACCGAGCGCACCCGCCGCGATCGCGTCGATCAGCGCGCGCATCCGCGCGTGGAGCGCGGCGGCCTTGGCGTTATCGTCCTCGCTCCCCTCGCCGCGCTCGGCGACGTGGGTGACCGAGCGGTTCTCGGTGACGTTGATGACCTTGCCCGAAAACAGCGCCTCGCGCTTGCCGTGCAGATCCTGCGCCTTGGCGAGCGCCTCGAACGCGGTGACCGCCTCGGCCGTCAGATGCGTCTTCGACCAGTCGAAATGGATCCCGGCGACGTCGACGCTGAAGGTCTCGAGCCGATTGGCATCCTCCGCAAACAGCGTCTCGAGCTTGGGCGAGGGCAAAGCCTCGATCGCGGTCCAGTCGGCTGACATGCAGGTACCTCATCGGTCGTGGGGAGGGAAACGATTCCCGCGCTAGATCGCCCTATCGAGGCGGCATTACAACCACCAGCTTGACGATGTTCGCGCACGGCACCAAACCGCGCGATATGGCCGATCCCACCCCGCTTCGCGACGTGTCGCCGCGCAAATCCGAAACGCGCGAAACGCTCGTCTTCTTCCTCAAGCTCGCGATCGTCGTGTTCGTGTTCCGCAGCTTCGTGTTCGCGCCGTTCAGCATCCCGTCGCAGTCGATGCTGCCGCGGCTCTATATCGGCGACTATCTGTTCGTCTCGAAGTGGAATTACGGCTATTCGCGCTGGTCGCTGCCATGGGGCGTGCCGCTGATCCCGGGGCGGATCCTCGGCCGCGATCCGGCGCGCGGCGACGTCGTCGTGTTCCGCGGCCCTCCGGGCGACGACCATGACGTGATCAAGCGCGTGATCGGCCTGCCCGGCGACAGCGTGCAGATGCGGGGCGGCCAGGTGATCCTCAACGGCCGTGCCGTGCCCAAGGTCAAGATCGCCGACTTCACGATCCCGCTCTCGCCCAATTACCCCGGCGGCAGCGAATGCCCCGCCGAGTTCGAGGACATGAGCGCGGGCAAGCCGATCTGCCGCTACCAGCAATTCCGCGAGACGCTGCCGAACGGCAAGAGCTACGCCGTGCTCGACCGCGGCGAGCAAATCAACGCCGACGAGACGGGTGTCTACAATGTCCCCGCGGGCCACGTCTTCGTGATGGGCGACAATCGCGACGACAGCGGCGACAGCCGGTTCGCGCCGCCCGAAGGCATGGGGATGGTCCCGATGGAGCGGATCGAGGGCAAGGCGGTGTTCTCCTTCTTCTCGACCGACGGCAGCGCCAATTGGGTCCTGCCCTGGACGTGGTTCTCGGCGGCACGCTGGAGCCGGATCGGGGAAGGCTTTTGAGCGCTGACCTCAGTACCTGGATCGCCGCGAGCCTCGGCCACACCCCGCGCGACATCGCGCCGTTCGAGCGCGCGCTGACGCATGGCAGCCAGGCCAAGGCGAATTACGAGCGGCTCGAATTCCTCGGCGACCGCGTGCTCGGGCTGGTGATGGCCGAGTGGCTGTTCGAGCTGTTCCCGAACGAGCCCGAAGGCGCGCTGTCGAAGCGCTTCAATGCGCTGGTGACGGGCGCGGTGTGCGCCGATGTCGCGCGCGGCCTCGGCGTCGCGGCGCAATTGAAGCTCGGCAAGCAAGCGCGCGACGATGGCGCGTCGGACAGCGACAATGTGCTCGGCGACGTGATGGAGGCGCTGATCGGGGCGCTCTACCGCGAGGCCGGGCTCGACGGCGCCCGCCGCGCGATCCGCACCGCCTGGGCCGATCGCGCCAGCCGCGAACTGACCGTGCCGCAGCATCCCAAATCGGCGCTGCAGGAATGGGCCGCGGCGAACAACCGCAAGGCGCCAGCGTACGAGGTGGTCGAGCGCTCGGGCCCGCACCACGCGCCGCGCTTCCGCGTGAAAGCGGTGATCGGGACTTTCGCCGAGGCGGAGGCCGAGGGGAGTTCGAAGCAGGAGGCAGAAACGGCTGCGGCGACGGCGTTGCTGGAGAAGGTGCGGCAGGGGTCACGCGGGTAAGGCCCTTCGACAGGCTCAGGGCGAACGGGTATGTGGGGCTCGCTTTATATAGAGCGGGTCACTTCGCTCGGACTTGAGGATCGGGTTTTGAGTGGGACACCCCCTTCCCCGTTTGCCCTGAGCCTGTCGAAGGGCCCTCGCAACGGGGGAGCGTTATGGCGTTCTGGACCTACATGCTGCGCTGCGCCGATGGCCGCTACTACATCGGCCATACCGACAATCTCGAATACCGCATCGGCCAGCATCAGTCCGGCCTGACTGGCGGCTTCACCCACACCCGCCGCCCGGTCACGCTCGTCTGGACTCAGGATTTCCCCTCCCGTCTCGAAGCGCTCGAAGCCGAACGCCGCGTCAAAGGATGGACGCGCGCCAAGAAGGAAGCCCTAATCGCTGGCGATTGGGCGCGGCTTTCTTTACTGGCGCGCAATCGCCAAGATCGAACGAGCCCTTCGACAGGCTCAGGGCGAACGGAGGTGGGGGCGTGGTCCTTCGTTTCCCCCGTCGCCCTGAGCCTGTCGAAGGGCCTGTACCGCCCAAGGACCGCTAATGACCGACACCCCCACCCAGAAATGCGGCCTCGTCGCGATCCTCGGCGCACCGAACGCCGGCAAGTCGACGCTCGTCAACGCGCTGGTCGGCCAGAAGGTCGCGATCGTCAGCCCTAAGGCGCAGACCACGCGTGTCCGGCTAATGGGCGTCGCGATCGAGGGCGACACCCAGCTGCTGCTCGTCGACACCCCCGGCATCTTCGAACCCAAGCGCCGGCTCGACCGCGCGATGGTCCAGGCCGCGTGGGGCGGTGCCGACGGCGCCGACGTGCTGGCCCTCGTGGTCGATGCCAAGGGCGGGCTGGGTTCGAAGGTCACCACCATCGCCGAGGCGATCGCGCATCGCCCCGAGCCCAAATATCTCATCCTCAACAAGGTCGATCTCGCCGACAAGGGCAAGCTTTTGCTCCACGCCGAGAAGCTCACCGCGATGGTGCAGTTCGACGAAATCTTCTTCGTCAGCGCATCGACCGGTGACGGCTTGCCCGAATTGAAGGCACATCTTGCGAACCGGATGCCCGAGGGCCCGTGGCATTTCCCCGAGGACCAGGTGTCCGACGCGAGCGAGCGCAGCCTCGCCTCCGAAGTGACGCGCGAGCAGCTGTACCTGCAGCTCCACGCCGAATTGCCCTATGCGTCGACGATCGAGACCGAGCAGTATCTCGAGCGCGAAGACGGGTCGGTCGAGATTCACCAGCAGATCCTGGTCGAACGCCCGACGCAGCGCGCGATCGTGCTCGGCAAGGGCGGCGCGCGGATCAAGGAGATCGGCGCGCGAGCGCGCACCGAGCTCGCCGGCATCATGGGCCGCCCGGTGCATCTCTATCTGCACGTCAAGGTTCGTCCCGGCTGGGACGACGAACGCGACGTCTATCGCGACATGGGGCTCGACTGGGTCGATTGATCCTCGCGCCCATGAAAACCCCGCGCCGCAAGCTGCGACGCGGGGTTTTGCACGCGAACGTCAGGGCTTAGCGGTAGCGCCAGCCGCCATGGTGGCGATAGCGGTTCTGCCAGTAGCGGCGACCGTCCCAATAGCCGCGGTCGTAGCGGCGACCGACGATCAGGCGCGGACTACCGCGATAGACGGGACCGCCGACTAAGGCAGGCCCGCCACGCATCACGCGGCAATGGCCAGCGGGGCCGCGAAACGCGCCACGACCGCAGCCGTCGCGCGCGTCCGCAGCGGTAGTGGTGCCGAGCGTTGCAGCCCCGGTGAGGAGGATGGCGGCAAGAAGCTTTTTCATGAGACCCTCTCGATATAGCGTTAGAGCAAAGCCCGTCGGGCTGACCTCACAAACGAGAGGGGCGGCAACCCGTTCCAAAATGGCCATGCCGGGCCTGCTCGCTCATCCCGCCAGCATCGCATCGACCCAGTGCGGCACCAGGCTTCCCGCCGCGCCGAGCCGCGTTTCGTGGAAGAACGCGCTTCCCGCCGATCGCTCGAGATTGAGCTCGAGCGTCCGCGCGCCGGCATGCCGCGCGCCCTGAACGAAGCCCGCCGCGGGATAGACCGCGCCCGACGTCCCGATCGACACGAACAGGTCCGCCGTCCCGAGCGCGCGCTCAATCGTGTCCATCGCATACGGCATCTCGCCGAAGAAGACGATGTCGGGGCGGAGCGCCGCCGCCCCGCACGCCGGGCACACCGACCCCGGCGGCATTGCGTCCAGCCAGCGCATGTGCGCACCACAGACAGCACACAGCGCCGATTGCAATTCGCCGTGCATGTGGAGCAGCCGCTTGGCCCCGGCGCGCTCATGCAGATCGTCGACGTTCTGCGTCACGATCAGCAGATCCCCACCCCACGCGGCATCGAGCCGTGCCAGCGCGTGGTGCGCGGCGTTGGGCTCGACGCGCGCCAATGCCGCTCGCCGTGCATCGTAGAAGCGGTGGACGAGCTCGGGATCGTGCGCGAGCGCTTCGGGCGTGCAGACATCCTCGACGCGGTGCCCCTCCCATAGCCCGCCGGGCCCACGAAAGGTCGCGATGCCGCTTTCGGCCGAAATACCGGCACCGGTGAGAACGACGATGCTGCGACTGTCCTGCATCATCGAGGTTTAGCCGATCGGGCCAGAAGCTGCTATTCTTGCTGCAACAAAAACCGCGCTCGCAGCAGCCGTCCTTGCAATCCGCGGCGAAGCACGAGGCTGGGGCAATTCGCGCATGGCATGTCGCCCGGCCATTGGCTAAGGCCGCCGCGAACCTATCGGAAGGGAATGTGCGTGACCGCGATCGGGATCATTGGCAGCGCTGGGCGCATGGGGCATGCCTTGGCGGCGATCGTCCCCGATCTGGGCGCGACGCTCGCCGGCGGGATCGATGCGGGCGGCGACCCCGCGGCGCTGGCGCACGATTCGGACGTGCTGGTCGATTTCTCCTCGCCCTCGGCGCTCGAACGTACGCTCGCCGCCGCGCGCCGCACCAGAACCCCGATCCTGATCGGCACGACCGGCCTCGCTGCCACGCACCACGCGATGATCGACGCCGCCGCTGCCGACATCGCAGTGCTGCAAACGGGCAACGTCTCGCTCGGCGTGACGCTGCTCGCCAAGCTCGTGCGCGACGCCGCCGCGCGGCTCGGGCCCGAATGGGACATCGAAATCTCCGAATTCCACCATCGCCACAAGGTCGATGCGCCCTCGGGCACCGCCTTGCTGCTCGGCGAAGCGGCGGCGGCCGGCCGCGGCATCCCGCTCGCCGAAGCGCGCGTCGCGGACCGTGCCGGGCTGACCGGCGCGCGCTCCGAGGGGACGATCGGCTTTTCCAGCTTGCGCGGCGGCTCGGTCGCGGGGGACCATCAAGTGATCTTCGCCGGCGAAGGCGAGCGGATCGAGCTCGGCCACCGCGCCGAGAACCGCGCGATCTTCGCGCGCGGCGCGATCACCGCGGCACTGTGGCTCGTCGACAAGCCGGCCGGGCGCTACGGGATGGACGAGGTGCTCGGCGTGTGAAGCGCGCCGACGTCGTCGAATTCTACGCGCGGCTCGCCGCCGACAACCCGCATCCCGAGACCGAGCTCGAGGCGGGCAATCCGTTCCAGCTCGTCGTCGCGGTCGCGCTGTCGGCACAAGCGACCGATGTGGGGGTCAACAAGGCGACGCGGCGACTGTTCGAGACGGTGACGACGCCGCAGCAGATGCTCGATCTCGGCGAGGATGCGCTGAAGCAGCACATCAAGACGATCGGCCTGTTCAACACCAAGGCCAAGAATGTCATCGCGCTCTCGCAGCGGCTGGTCGACGTCTATGGCGGCGAAGTGCCGAACGACCGCGACGCGCTCGAGACGCTCCCCGGCGTGGGGCGCAAGACCGCCAATGTGGTGCTCAACGTCGCGTTCGGCGCCGAGACTTTCGCGGTCGACACGCACATCTTCCGCGTCGGCAACCGCACCGGCCTTGCGCGCGGGAAAACCCCACTCGCGGTCGAGCTGAAACTCGACAAGGCGACCCCGCAACCGTTCCGGCTCCACGCGCATCACTGGCTCATCCTGCACGGTCGCTATGTCTGCAAGGCGCGGCGGCCCGAATGCTGGCGCTGCATCGTCGCCGATCTCTGTGCGTTCAAGCCCAAGACGCCGCCGCCCAAGGCTGCGCTGCCGAAGGAGCCCTGACATGCGCCTGCTGTTCGCCGCCCTCACCCTCGCCGCCTTCGCCGCCCCGAGCGTCGCACGCGACCGCACCCCCGCCGCGACGCCTGCGGGTGTGCCGCAAAGCTGTATCCCCCTCGCATCGATCCGCGAAACGCACGTACGCGACGACCGCACGATCGATTTCATCACGATCGGCAAGGTCGCCTATCGCAACACCCTGCCCTTCGCCTGCCCGAGCCTCGGGTTCGAAGAGCGCTTCAGCTACGCGACGAGTCTCAGCCAGTTGTGCTCGACCGATACGATCACGGTGCTGTATTCGGGTGCCGCCTTGTCGCCCGGCGCGACATGTGGCCTCGGCCAATTCCAGCCCGTGACGCTCGCGCGCAACTAGGGCTGGCGTCACCGCGCGGGCTTTGCTAGTCGGAGCTCCAGGCACCCGTAGCTCAGCTGGATAGAGCGCTGCCCTCCGAAGGCAGAGGCCACTGGTTCGAATCCAGTCGGGTGCACCAAACTTACCAATAGGTTAGCGGGATACGCTGCCGTCGTACGGAGGCCGTACGCAAAACACTGTTGGACAATTGCGCCTCAATCCGCGCGCGCCACGACGAATCGTAGGGCGCAGCCGGTTGCAATTCCGTCGGGGTCCACTCTCACTCGCCTACGCGGCAAAGCCCTTGGTCGGACCGTCACCATAAGCGAATGCAGATGCAGATGCAGATGCAGATGCAGATGCAGATGCAGATGCGGGGAAAGTTGACGGAACGATAGCAATCGGTACCGCATTGCCCCGACTGCTTCCTCATGACATGCTGCGACCCGAGATCGCTGCGGGAGAGTATGTTGAGCAACCATCGCAAGCCGGTGCAAGCGCGGTCACGCAAGACCTACGAACTGTTGCTCTCCGCCGCCGAGACGCTGCTCGAGGAGGTCGGCGTGGAGCGAATTTCGACCAATCTGATCGTCCAGCGCGCGAACCTGACCGCGCCCGCGTTCTACCGCTATTTCGATGACAAATATTCCGTGATCGAGGCGCTGGCCGAACGGCTGATGCAACGACAGAACACGGCGCTGACCGCGTGGGTCGCGCGCTATCGCGACAAAGGCTATGACGTGCTGGTCGATCGTGCCGAGGAACTGGTGCGCGAGATGGACACCATTACCCGGCAGCAGCCTGGCGCGATCTGGATCATGCGAGCGCTCCGCGCAGTCCCGCGGCTCGCGCATGTCCGGCTCGCCTCGCACCATTTCGTTACCGACCTGCTGACCGACGTTTACGCCCCCTACTTGCCCGGCGTTCCGCGCGAACGGATCCGCCGCCGGACCCGACTTGCCGTCGAGATCGCCTATTCGGTCGACGAGATGCTCAAGGAGGATCGCAACGATGAAGCGGAGGTGTTCGAAGACCTGAGCTATATTTTCCGCTCGCTCTATTATCATCCCGACCTCGCGGTGCCGCCGCCTGCACGCGATGCGAGCGCGGAGACAATTCCCGCACTGTCATAAAAACGATATCAAGGACTATCATACGCGGCCTCGACACGAATCAGTTGGGGCGCAGACATGATCCATTCCATCGCTCGTTCTGCGGTGTTCGCCACCTTGTTGGCCGGCACCGCGATCACCACGCCGGCGTTGGCGCAACAGGCCGCCGACCCTAAAGCAGCAGAGCCCGACAAGACTCGCGTAGCCGATGGCGACGACATCGTCGTGACCGGCCGCGCCGGCACGTCGCGCCAGCGCAAGGTCGAAACGAGCTATGCGATCTCGACGATTTCGGACCAGGACCTTCGCGTCCGAGCGCCGATCGGCGTCGCCGAGGCGCTGAAACAGGTTCCCGGCTTCTACAGCGCGCCGACGTCGGGCGAAGTCTCGGGCGGGGTGCGTGTGCGCGGTATTCCAAGCGACGGGTATCAGACCGTCGCGCTGCTCGAGGACGGCATCCCGATCCAGGGTGATCCCGGTCTCGGTTGGCTCAACGGCGACCAGTCGCTGCGGATCGACCAGAGTGTCGAGCGGATCGAGGTGGTGCGCGGCGGGCCGTCGGCGATCTTCTATTCGAATGCGCCGGGCGCCGCGATCAACTTCATCACGCGCAAGGGCGGCGACACGCTCGAGGGGCTCGTTCGCTACGAGGCGGCAAGCTACAATTCGCACCGTGTCGACGGCTGGATCGGCGGACCGATCGGCGCGAGCGGGTGGCATGTCTTCGCTGGCGGCTATTACCGCGTCTCGGACGGCCCGCACAATTCGGGCTTCACCCAGGATCGCGGCGGCCAGTTCCGCGTCAACGTGTCGAAGGCGTTCGAGCGCGGCGACATTACCTTCGGCGTCAAGCGGATCGATGAGCGCGTCGGCTATTGGGGCGGCGGCATCTATCAGGCCAACGCCAATGGCACGCCGAGCAACGTCGTCGGGCTCGACAACAAGGTCGACAATATCGTCGGCCCCGACACGCGCTATTTCAACTTCCTGACGCCGAACGGCGCGGTCAAGTTCGACGATGGCGTCGGCAGCAGCGTCAAGCTGACGCAGTTCAGCTTCCAGGCGCATTACGACATCAGCGACGCCTTCAAGGTCGAGGAGAATGTCCGCTATCGCACGAGCTGGACGCAGCGCAACAGCATCACCCCGTACACCGTCGCCGCATCGGCGAGCGCGCTGCTGACCAGCACCTTCGGCAAGCCCGCGGCGGGGACGGGCTACGCCTTGCTGTATCGCGACAGCGGGGCAGCGTTCAACCTCGTCAACCAGAACGGCAACGGGCTCGCGCTGATCGATCTGGCGCGCACGCACACCGTGCCGCTCGACGAGTTCATCACCGACACCCGGCTGGTGGGCAAGGTCGATCTGCTCGGCACGCACAATCTCGCGTTCGGCGTCTATTATGCGCGCGAGCAGGAAGATTATAACGCGCTCAGTGCCGCGGTGCTCACCGACGTGAAGGCGCATGCCGAAGTGCTCGATGCCTATCTCGTCGATGCAAAGGGCAACAAGCTATTCAAGATCAGCGACAATGGCGTCTTTCAATATGGCGCCGAATTTGCCAATGCGAGCGGCAGTTCTGACAATATCGCGGCCTATGCCAGCGACGAGTGGCAACTGACCCCGAAGTTCCGCCTCGAGGGCGGCGTGCGCTACGAGCAGATCAAGACGCGCGGGCAGGTCGAAGGCACCAAGAAGGTCAATCTCGGCCAGAGCCCGACGAGCGCCGATGACTCGGTCGGCGTCGGCACCGGGGTGTTCACGCCCTTCTCGCGCAAATACGATCATGTCGGCTGGACCGCCGCCGCCAATTATCAGGCGCGCCCGTTCTTCGGCGTGTTCGCGCGCTACACCGACACGTTCCGGCTGCCTGCGGTGTCGAGCTTCATCACCAACGCCAATGCAGCGCCCGTCGTGCAGACGCTCAACATGCTCGAAGGCGGGATCAAATATTCGCGCGGCAAGGTCGATCTCTACGTCACCGGCTTCCGTACGGTGTATAACAGCTACGCGATCAGCGACTATCAACGGCTTGCCAACGGCCTGTTGTCGCCGGTCACCGTCTATGGCGACACCAAGACCACCGGCACCGAAATCGAGGGGACGTGGCGGCCGACCAACTGGTTCGATCTCCACGCATCGTGGACCTGGCAGGACAATCGCTTCAGCAAGTTCGTCTACACCAACAGCGCCGGCGTGTTGACCGATTATTCGCACCACAAGGTCAACGGCGTGCCCGACAACACCTTCCGCATCACGCCTGGCGTGACGCTGTTCGACCGCAAGGTCCGGCTCCAGTCGGACGTCAACCATGTCGGCGCGCTCTATACCGATGTCGCCAACCAGATCCGGTTGCCGAGCTATTGGTCGGTCGATTTCGCCGCGCAGTTCCAGCTCACCCCCAAGCTGCAATTCGGGCTGATCGTGGCGAACGTCACCAACGCCTTCGGCCTGGTCAACGGCAATCCGCGCGCGGGCACGATCGACAGCAGCCAGGCCGGTCAGTCGGTCTATATCGGCAGCTCGCTCTACCAGCGGAACTATCGCGGGTCGCTCACCTACCGCTTCTGATGCGTCTGCGCGGCGTGAGCGATCACGTCGCGCGTCGCTTTGCTTCGAAAGGATCCTGCCGTGCGTATTGGTCTCCCTCTGCTGGCGCTTGTTCTGGCGCAGACTCCGCTGCTCGCCGCGCCGGGCGACGCGCCGCGCATCCCGCCTGTCGCCAGCCTGAGCGACGGGCAATGGCTCAAGGGCGATCTGCATCTGCATTCGCGCCACAGCAAGGATTCGACCAACAATCCCGAGGCGAAGATCATCAAGTTCGCCGAGGATACGGGCTTCGACTATCTCGGCATCACCGATCACGACAATCACGTCGCGGGCGACGTCGCGCACAACACGTGGAGCGACCCCGAATTCACCTCCAAATCGGTGATCCTGCTCTACGGCGCCGAATGGACCACCGAGCGCGGCCACGGCAACGTCTTCTCGGCCAAGCCCTACGACCATCGGCGCCTGTTCGACGTGCGCGACGCGCGCGATGCGAAGATCCTCGCGGTCAAGCAATCGCTCGGCATCCACCTCTCGGGCAATCATCCTGCGGGCAAGGACCATTGGGGCTTCAGCTTCGACTTGCTCGATTCGCTCGAAGTGTGGAATTCGGCGATCTGGCCCAACAACGCCGCGGCGATTCTGATCTGGGACGACATGCTCAAATCGGGCCGCAAGCTGACCGGACGCGGCGGCAGCGACTCGCATCACGGTACGCCCGACACGCCCGAACAGAAGACATCGCACACCGCCGAGCGCAGCGCCAACTACGTCGGCACGCCGACCACCTGGGTATTCGCCAGGACGCGCGACGCCAAGGGCGTGGTCGATGCGCTGACCAACGGCCGCGTGTCGATCAGCGCCAACCCGTACGACCCGCGCGTCGAGCTTCGTGCCGATCGCGACGGCGACGGGCGGATCGACATGATGATGGGCGACAATGCGCGCCCGACCGGCAAGCCCGTCACGTTCCAAGTGCGGCTCGTCGGCGGTGGCGTGAAGGGTGCGGTCTATCACGTCCGCGTGATCAAGAATGGCGAGCCGCTCGGTGCCTATGACACCGATCCCGCAAGCAACGCCGTCAGCTTCACCGATACGCCCGCCGCCACGGGGCGCAGCTATTACCGCGTCGAGGTCGAAGGCCCGCAAACACCCTATCCGCAAGTGCCGGTATCGACCGTGCTGAGCGGCAAGATGATCGCGCTGTCGAACCCGATCTATTTCAATTTCGATCCTGACTTTTGAACCTGCCTATCAGGCGGCGTTACCGATCGGCGATTGTGGATCCGTGCTCGGCGGCGCGAGGCCTTCGAGCACGGTCGGGATCAGTTCGGAGACCGTCGGATGGATCGGCACCGCCCAGCGCAGCACGTCGATCGGCTGATCGGCGTTCATCATGTCGAGGATGCCGTGGATCGCCTCGTCGCCGCCCGTCCCGAGGATCGCCGCGCCAAGGATACGCTTCGTCTCGGCGTCGGCGACGATCTTGATCATCCCCTTGGTCTCGCCTTTTTCGACCGCGCGGCCGACGCGCGTCATCGGGCGGGTGGCCACCAGGATCGGCCGGCCTGTCTCCGCCGCCTGCGTTTGCGTCATGCCGACGCGCCCGAGCGGCGGATCGATATAGAGCGCATAACCCGGGATCCGGTCGCTGACCTTACGGTCCTCGCCGTCGAGCAGATTGGCGGCGACGATCTCGAAATCGTTATACGCCGTATGCGTGAAGGCACCGCGCCCGTTGCAATCGCCGAGCGCCCAGATGCCGCGGACATTCGTCTGCAAACCGTCATCGACAGTGATATAGCCGTGCGCGTCGGTCTTCACGCCTGCCGCATCGAGCCCGAGATCGTCGGTATTGGGCCGCCGCCCGACCGCGAGCAGGACATGACTCCCGACCACGACGGGCGCGCCGTCATGGCAATCGACCGAGACCGCCACCCCGTCGTCGTGCGGCGTAAAGCCGATGCAGGTCGCCCCCGCGCGCACGGCAATCCCTTCGTCCTCGAGGATCTGGCGGACCGCATCGGAAATCTCCGGATCCTCGCGCGCGATCACGCGATCGCCGCGCTCGACAACGGTTACAGCCGCGCCGAAGCGGCGGTACATCTGCGCGAATTCGAGGCCGATATAGCTGCCACCGACGATCACGAGATGCTCGGGCACATGCGCCAGCGCGACCATGTCGGTATTGTCGAGATGCGGCACATCGCCGACCCCCGGCATGTCAGGCACCGCGGCGCGGCCGCCGACGTTGAGGAAGATGCGCGGCGCCGAGAGCGCCTCGCCATCGACGTCCACGGTCGTCGGCCCGGTCAGGCGCGCATGGCCGCGGAGAAACGTTAGCCGCTCCATCTTTTCGAGCCAGCGCTCGTTGCCGCCACGCGCGTCGAGCGTCACCTTGTGCGCACGCGCCGCCACCGCGGGCATGTCGATCGTCACTGGCCCGACCTGCACCCCGAAATCGGCGGCACGGCGCGCGAGATGCGCGGCATAGGCGCTCGCCACGAGCGTCTTGGTCGGCATGCAGCCGGTGTTGACGCACGTTCCGCCGACGAGCTTTCGCTCGATCAGCGCGACGGTCATGCCCGCCGCGGTGAGCCGCCCAGCGAGCGGCGGCCCGGCCTGCCCGGCGCCGACGATGATCGCATCGAACGCGCGGGTCACAGCGCGAAGACCACGGCAACGGCCAGCGCGAGCGCGATGACGTCTTCGACCAGCGCGGCCGGAAGATCTCGCCCGAATGCCAGCGCCAGGCGCGCGCGCAGCGCGGCCCCGCCGAGCGTGCCGACCACCGCACCAAGCAGCCCAAGCCCGAGCCCGACCAGCGGCATCGCGCTCGCCACGCCGATCGCCGCGCCCGACACGCCGCCGCTCACCAGCCGCGCCCCGAACGGTCCCGCCAGTTTCCGGCTCGGCGTGGTCGGCAAGACATCGCCGACGAACTCACCGAGCGCGAGCAGCGACGCAATCCACGGCGTGAAGCGCCAGCCGAAAAAGGCGAGCCAGCTGCCGTCGAGCGCCAGCCCGCGCGCGGCGGCGGCCCAGGCGATCGCCGCGGGCGCGAGCATCGTACGCGACCCCGCGACGATACCGATCAGGAACGCGAGCACGATCATAAAACGAGTCCTGCGCGAGAGAAGGCCTGTCCCTCCCATGCGCGCCGCGCGCGGTCAAACGAGTCCTAGCTTTCCTCGATGCGGCGCTCGCCCTCGGGGAGCAGCGAGAGTTCGCGCGAGTCGATTTCCTCCTGCAGGCGATAATAGCTCTCGTCACCGATCGCGTCGTCGCCCCGCAGCGCCTCGAGCCGTTCGCGCTCGGCGGCGATCCCCGTGAGGCCGACCTTGCGATAGGGCTTCTCCGCCGAAGTGCCGAACAGCGCATAGGCATAGCGGAACTGCTCGGGATCGCGCCCCGGCGCACCGTCGAGCGCCGCGGCGCCCGCCGCCGCCAGATCGCGCCGCGCGTCGGCGAGTTCGCGGTCGGCATCGTCGACCGAGTCGAGCCCGAGCCAGCGGATCAGCGGCGCAAGCGTCATTCCCTGGACGATCAGCGTCGCGAGCACGACCGCAAAGGCGGTGAGCACCACGATATCGCGCTGCGGGAAGTTCGCCGGCAGCGCAAAGGCAGTCGCGAGCGTGATCAGCCCGCGCATCCCGCACCACGAGACGAACACACCCTGCGCCAGCGTCGGCGGGGTGAGATCGCCGCGCACAGCCGCAAAGCGCCGCGCGAGCAGGTTCCACGCCATCACGACGACGATCCGCGCGCCGATCACCGCGAGGATCACGACGCCGGCGACCGCGAGCGAATCCCACAAATGCGCTGCCGTCATCCGCCCCACGATCAGCCGCGCCTGCATCCCCATCAGCAGGAATGCGAGCACGTTGAACAGGAACACCACGGTCGCCCACACCGCAAAGCTGTGGACGCGCATCCGTGGCGACCCGCTGCCGCCCGACCGCGCGATCGTCATCGCGCAGCCGACCACCGCGAGCACGGGCGAGAGGTGCAGATGCTCGGCGACGATCCATACCGCGAAGGCGTTGATGAATTGCAGGATGTTGCCGCCGAGCGTCCCCGCGACGAACTTGCCGAGCCACTGGAACACGAACGCGCTGGCGATGCCGAACACGATCCCGCCCGGTGCCGCGAACGCGAGCTGCAGCGCGACCCCCGAGCCGAAGCCGCCATTCGCCTGCACCGCGAGCGCCGCGCCGAACAGCAGCAGCGCGGTCGCATCGTTGAACAGGCTCTCGCCCTTCAACACCGCGATCGTGCGCTTGGGGAGCGAGACCGTGCCGAGCACCGCGGTCGCCGCCGCCGCATCGGGCGGCGCGACGATCGCGCCGAGCGCCACCGCCGCGGCGAGCGGCAGGCCGACGAACGCGACGCCGATCCACGCGACGGTCGCGGTGGTAGCGAGGATCGCCCCGACCGCGAGGATCGACAGCGGGCGCCACAAGCGCTTGGCGGCATGGAGCGGAAAATCGAACGCCGCGTCGAGCAGCACCGGCGCGATGAACAGCGCAAGCACGGTGCCGGGGTCGATCGCGATCGTCGGCGCACCCGGGACGAAGGCGATGACCACGCCGCCGAGCGCGAGAATCGCGGGATACGGCAAGTTCAGCCGCCGCGCTGCCTGGAGCGAGACGATCGCTGCGAACAGCAACGCCAACAGGCTTTCGAAAAAGGTCATGGCCCGAGCGTATCAAGCCGCGAGCGCCGTGTCAGGCCCGGCGCAACCGACGCGGCATGCAGCCCGCGCCGCTTAATGAAGCAGGCCGGCAGCGCGCAGCGCGCGCGCGATGATCGCCTGCACCGCGTTTGCCGAATCCGCGGGCTGCGGCGTTCCGCGTCCGGCGGGTCTTTTGGGCGTGCGATCGTTCGGCCGCGTCGCCTGCGCCTCGCGCGTCAATCCCCAGGCATCGGCGATCATCCGGCTGCTCGAAAGCCCGACATCGAGCATATAGGGACCGGCTTGCCCCAGCCGCTCGGGCCCCGATGGATCGATCGGCACGCCGTGGCCCATGCCCGCGACATTCCACTGCTCGACCGCGGCGCGCCCCGATGCATCGCGCCACACGCGCTTTTGCCAGGTCGCGCCGGTCTTCGTCTCGCTCGGTGCGTCGGGCAGGCCGTGCACCGTCCGCCATTGATCGGCAAGTTGGTCGGCATTGGCGGGGACGACGGTACGATCGGCATCGCCGTGCCAGATCGACACGGCGGGAAGCCGGTGCGCCACGCCAGGCGCAGCACCGCGCACCACATCTGCCGCAACGGCTGCACTGTCGGCACCGTGGCCGCGCATCCGGTCGAGCGCCTGCAACATGCTCGTCGCGCCGCCATAGGGCAGTCCGCCGATGATCGCGCCCGCCGCGAACAGATCGGGATAGGTGGCGAGCATCACCGCCGTCATCGCGCCACCCGCCGAAAGACCCGTCACGAAGATCCGGCTGCGATCGAGGCGGTGCGTCGCGACCATCGTCTCGATCATCTGCGCGATCGATTCGGCTTCACCCCCCGTACGCGCGATGTCGCTGCGTTCGAACCAGTTGAAACACAGGTTCATGTTATTGGCGCGGCGCTGTTCGGGATACAGCAGCGCAAAGCCCGCGCGATCGGCCAGCGTCGACCAGCCACTGCCCTGGTCATAGCCAGCGGCATTCTGCGTGCAGCCGTGCAACACGACGACCAGCGGCGCATTCGGGCGCAAATCGGGGGGGAGATAGCAATGCGCCTCGAGCGCGCCGGGATTGCTTCCGAAATTCTCGAGCAGCGCGAGGCGGCTCGGCACTTCGGGGGGCTGGGTCGCGTAGGGATGCGCCGCCATGCGCGCGATAGTGTCTGAAATGCGCCGCATGATCGGCCTCTTGGGTAACGCCTGCAGGTGCGGGCCGGCCCCAAGAGATAGGGATTATGCTGCACTGCACAATAACAAAGGTTTGGAAATACTGCACAGGGGTTGTGCCGCCCAAACCGCAACCATCGGTTATTCGGTCGGATCAGGACATCCGCGCAAATTGATGGCGTCGTATTGGGCGAGCAGCCGGCCGACTTCGGCGACGGTGGTCTCGAGCTCGTGCCGATGGCGTTCGGTCACGTCTTCGGTGGGAATGCCATTGCGGCCGTCATGAACCGAGAAGCCGTTTTCGATCAGCCAGAGCGCATCGCTTGCGCGCGAGCGTTGGCGGCGCAGATGCATCGCCCATTGCTCGATAAGGCCCGAGGGCACGAGGCGATCGATTTCACTCAAAATCTGTCGTTCGATTGTCTTCATCCCCACGCAGCGTGTCGCCACCGTGCCCGAACGGCACGATGGCGACCTGGCATTACTTGCCGCGCAGCGTGTTCATCACGGCGAGGCCGAGCACGCCGACCAGAGCTGCCGTAGCATACGGCCGGTCACGCGCGAAGGTGCGGACCTTGTCGACCAGCGGGCCGGGGTTCGAGACGGCGTCCATTGCCGCGCCGGCGACCTGCTTGGCATTGCCGACGACCTGATCGGCAACGCCCGAACCCTGCAACGAGGTGTCGCCCGTCAGCTTGCCTGCGGCTTCCTTGATTGTGCCACCGAGATCCTGAGCTTCACCCTTGAACGACGTGCTGTTCATAACTGACCTTTCGATGCGCTCTGCCGGTCTTGGCGCGCGTGCGGCGATAACGAGCGTTTGGCATAGAAGGTCCATCCACCGCCGCACTGCGCTGGAAAAGCCGCGCATCGTTCCTATTTCTCCGTATCGACAACGGGATACGGACATGGCGAACGGTTGGGCGCAGGACGGCGCGGTACAGGATCAGATCGACGATACAGTGGCGGACGCCGTTTTGGCGGCGCGCGCGCGGCTTCTGGCGGGCGAAGCGGCGCGCTATTGCGAGCAATGCGGCGATGATATTCCCGAAGCGCGCCGCGAGGCGCTGCCCGGTGCACGCACCTGCATCGCGTGCCAGGCCGAACGCGATGCAAAGATCCGCAGCGGCGGGATCAACCGGCGGGGCAGCAAGGACAGCCAATTGCGCTGATCCCGCGTATCCCCAGGTCGCTTCCGCCATCGCCGCGAACATCCCCCTGCGAAACGGCGTTTGCAGTCGCGCGCGACATTGCCGATAGGGCCACACCGCGATCGGCGACGGTAAGGGGTGAGATGACGATGAACGGCTTGAAGGCGCTGGCCATGCTGCTGGCGCTCTGCGCGGTTGCCCCAGCGGCAGCGCAGCCGCGGCAGCGCACGATCCTGTTTATCGGCAACAGCTTCACGCAAGGGGCCCATTCGCCGGTGCGCAACTGGCATGCCGGCAGCGTCGTCGATCTCAATCGCGACGGTTATGGCGGCGTGCCGGCCTTGTTCAAGGAATTTACCGAGGAGGCCGGGCTCAATTACGCGGTCAGCCTCGAGACGCAGGGCGGCCAGTCGCTGGCGTTCCATTTCGATGAACGCCGCGCCTTGTTCGAGCGCGCCTGGGATGTCGTCGTGCTGCAGGAATTCAGCACGCTCGACCGCGAACGGCCGGGTGATGCAAGCAGCTATCTGCGCAGCGTGCCGCGTCTGGTGGCGCTGTTCCACGGCTATAATCCGGCGGTGCAGATCGAATTGATGGCGACGTGGAGCCGAGCCGACGAGACCTATCGCCCAAAGGGTCACTGGTACGGCCGCCCCGTCACCGCGATGGCGCTCGATCTGCGCGCCGCCGCCAATCGCGTGCGGGCGGCGACCCGCGGCGTGGCGGGCGTGTTACCGGTCGGCGAGGCGTGGAACCGCGCGATTCAGACCGGCGTGGCCGACGCCAACCCCTATGACGGCGTGGCGTTCGGCAAGCTCGATCTGTGGAGCTACGACCAGTATCATGCGAGCGTCTATGGCTATTATCTCGAGGCACTGGTCGTGTTCGGCCGGATCACCGGGGTCGACCCGCTGACGCTCGGCAAGGATGAAAGCGCCGCCGACGAGCTTGGCCTGTCCCCCGCGCAGGCGACCGCGCTGCAACGCGTCGCGCACGACCAGCTCGCCGCCGAGGCGCGTCCGCGACGCTAGCCGAAGCGGCTAGGGCCGGACTTCGCCCTGATCCTCGCCGTTCCAGTAATGCACCCGTTGGGCGTGGACCTTGATCAGCACGAGGCCCGGCGTGTCGACACCCTGTTCGAACCAGCGCTCGAGATCGGGGTTCCAATGCTCGGCGAACACCGCCTTGTCGCGGATCAGCTCGGCCTCGCCCGCCGCAGCGATGAACAGCGGCGGCTTGCCGAGCAGCCCCGAATTGCCGTGCAGCGTCAGCCCGACCTTGGGATTGGCCGCGATTTCGGCAACGGTCTGCGTGTCGTCGAGCGCGAAGAAGTAGCTGTCGCCGTCATAGTCGACATCGGCATTGTTGCTCATCGGTCGCGCGGCGAGACCACCATCGGGCGCAACCGTCGTCAGCATCGTGAAGTCGATCTTGCGCATCGCTGCGGCAAGATCCTTGAGGGTCATCGTCACTGGCGGCTCTCCTGCTGGTTTGACACGATAACCGGCCGTAGCGACGCGGGTTCCGCGATCGTCTCGAGCAAAACGGGCCGGGCGCCGGGCGCGAGCAGCGGACGTCGACAATCGACCCACCGTCACCCCCGTGAAACCCGGAAACTATCCCGATCGCGCAAAAGGCGCCTGACGCTCATTGCGCGGTAAGCCGCAGGATCCGCGCGCGTTTCGGGCGCGGGCGGAGCGAGTCCTGCGCTTTCCAATAGAGCGCGATCGCACCGATACGCAGCAGATCCGGCGCGCCCGACCCCGGTTGGCCCGTGACCGAAACGCTCCGCGCCCGCCGCACGCGCATTCCTGGCGGCACGCGCCGCCAGCGCGAGGCGAGGTCATCCGCTGCGCCGCGGCCGTCCGACCGGATCATGTCGCGGCGACAGCGGAGGCAGTGGCTGAACGCGAAGCGTTGATTGCGTTGCAGATTGAGCGCCGGCACATGGCCGAGCAGCAGACACAATATCGCCATGAGTGACCTCCTTGGTGACCTGATGGGTTTGTAACAACGCTGCGAGCGTGACGAGATCCGACGGCCCATGCGCGAGCACGCTTTCGAGATCCCAAAGCTCGAAGCACGCGCCGCTCGCTACCAGCAGAGCCGCAGTCCCGATCCCGCCGCGCTCGCGCATCGTCGCGGGAAGCTGCAACATCCCGTCGGGCGCGAGGGGCGCCGTATCGACAAAGCCATAGGTCCGGCGCAGCTGATGGTGATCGTGAAATGCGCGCGGGGATTTGGCGAACCGCTCGGCAATTTCGAACTGGCGTTGCAGGACGTAGACTCGATCGAACGCGATGAGGCAGGGCGATTCCTCGTGCAGGCCAATGAACAGGAATTCGTCGATGCAGCGCGATCGCGAAGTTTCGAAGAAGCGGTGCGGCAACATCAATTCTCCGCCGGGCGTAACCTCGCACAGCGCGCTGCCAATGTACATTTCTTGCATCGCATGATCCCTTGCCTAAGCAAGAGAATGGTTAACGCCGAAGGCCGATACTTTGAAATATCGTAAGATTACCAATCTGATTTCCCCAATGAGAGATAAATGCTTTGTTTGTTAAGATCCTACCGCCCTGGAAATGACGACTTCGACGCACATTGTATTTTTACCATATCAACACCGGCGACCGAGCCAGAGCATGGGGAAGCGCAGGACCCGCCCAAAATGGCCTGATGTCTTGGTGAATAGAAAACATCTTCGACACCCCAACCCGCCCCCCGGCGGCCCTCCCGATCAGGCGCCGGAGCACAGTGCGTTCTCGTGATGCGACGCTGTCGGTCGGAAATTTTTCATTCGCCTTCGCGCATTCGGCCGACACGACACGATCAAATGTCGACTCGATTTTGCGGGTCTTTGCGCATATGGCCACGCCGCAGCGCTCCCGGAGAAGAGCGCCGACGTCACGGATGCGGTCGATCAACGAGACCGTTGCCATAAAGTCACACACCCAAACCATCGCGCTTCGACCGAGGAACTCTGACGTTCCCGCCGGGTTTAACCGCCACTTGTCAGCATTTCAGAGGCTCATCCATGTACAAACTTCTCACCGCGTCGCTCGCAGCGACCCTCCTTTCGGCCGTTCCCGCGCTCGCGCAGGACGCCGCCGCACCGATGGCAACGCAGGACACCACGGCAGCAACCCCCGCCGAGGCAGCAGCCAAGAGCACCTCGGGCAGCTTCCGCGGCTTCCGCGTCGAAGGCAATTTCGGTGGCGATCGCTTCCAGTCGCAGGGCGTGCACCGCGACAAGTTCGGCTACGGCGCGTCGGTCGGCTTTGACGGCCAGCTCGGCGAGCGTTTCGTCGTCGGTCCGGAAGCGACCTACTGGCGTTCGAACAACTGGAGCGAGAACTGCACCGGTGCCGCCGGCGGCGCACTGTGCACCAAGTCGTTCGAGGAACTGGGCGTTGGCGTCCGCGCGGGCATCCAGGCGACCCCGCAGTTCCTCATCTTCGGTAAGGGCGGCTATGTGAACAACCAGCAGCGCAAGCGCTTCACCTCGCCCGTCGCCGGTCGCAGCTTCTACGATCGTTACTCGACCGACGGCTATCAGCTCGGTGGTGGCGTCGAATACGGCATGGGCAGCCGCTTCTCGGGGCCGCTCTCGGGCCTCTACGTCTCGGCGCAGTACGTCTATTCGCAGTATTCGGACCACACGTCGCGTCAGCGCATCATGGGCGGCGTCGGCCTCCGCTTCAAATAAGGTCGAGTTGGGCAGCGGCGATCACGCCGTCGCCCGGATCGGATCACGTCGACGGGCGCTCTCGCAAGAGAGCGCCCGTTTTCGTTTGCTCAGCGACGCGAGCGGAATCAGCCGGTGATGCGGAGCGCGCGCCGGCCAGTGACGTCGTGCCGCTCCTCGATGCGCGCACCGGGAATCGCCACGCCCCGCTCCTCGCCGTGTGGAAGCACGATCGTCAGCGGATACGCATCGGCGGCAGCGATGGTGAGCGTGATCGCGTCGGCGGTACACTCCCCGGTAATGCGCCAAACGCGCGGTTCTTCGCGTGTTTCGTATTCCTCGAAGGCGCTGACGGTAAAATCGCCCTCCCCCGCTGGCGGGAACAGCCACAACCCGCGATCGCGTGGCGCGGGCGCGAAGCCGCCCTGCGCAAGATCGACGAACATCGCCGAACCGGCGCGCGCGAACAGCGGCGGATTGCCCGCCAACGGCGCGTCGACCTCGATCACGGTGCCGCCGGCATGGCGCGTCCCGCTCCACACGTCGTACCAATCGTCGCGCCCCGGAAGCCGCACGGTGCGCATCGCGGCACCGTGCTCGACGACGATCGCCGCGAGCACGTCGCGCCCGAGCATATGGTCGTCACCGTCGATCCAGGCCGCCGCATCGCCGGGATGATCGAGCCATACCGGCCGGACGATCGGCTCGAAATCATGGCTGTAGCGCAGCAGGAGATCGCCGAAGAACGGCAGCAACGTCTGCCGCAACGCCATCAAACGCTGGATCGCGGGGAGCGCCTCGGCATGCATCCACGGTTCGTTGACGCTGCGGTCGTCGTTCCAGCTGTGGATGCTGAATCGCGGCATCAGCACGCCGGCTTGTACCCAACGCACCAGCAGTTCGGCATCGGGCGGCGGTCCGGCAAAGCCACCGACATCGTGGCCACTGTTCGAGATCCCCGAAAGCGCGAGCCCTAGGCCCATTTTGAGATTGTAGCGCAGCGTCTTCCAGTCGGTGCGATTGTCGCCCGACCAAGTCTGTGCGTAGCGCTGCAGGCCGGTCATCCCCGACCGCGTCACGACATAGGGCCGCCTGCCCGGCGCATGCGCGATCTGCGCGGCACGCGACGCGCGCATCATCAGCAACGCCTGCAGCGGCAGCGCTTCGGCCGCCGCGCGCGGGGTGCCGAAACCGTGGATCCGCGCGCGCGCGTCCCACACTTCATATTCGTTATTGTCGTTCCATGTCGCTTCGATGCCGGTGTCGAGCAGTGCTGTCGTCACCTGCGTCTTCCACCACGCCGCGGTCGCCGGGTTGGTGAAGTCGAGATAGACGCCGGGCGCATCCCAGAATTGCGCCTGAGTCTCCACGCCATCAGCGTCCGCGACCAGCAAACCGCCTTCGCGCACCTCGTCGATCAGCGGATGATCGAGCAGCATCGCCGGCTTGATGTTGGGGACGAGCCGCACGCCCGCATCGGCATAGCTTTTGACGAAGGCGGCGGGATCGGGAAACTTGTCGCGGTTCCAGTGGAAGACGTAACGCTTGTCGCCGATCGAGGTGTAGCCCGACGACAGATGAAACGACGTGCAGCCGATGTCATGCTCGGCGAGCTTGGCGGTGAAGCTCTGCATCTGCACCGCGGCATCGGGCGCATCGGTATAGGTCATCGTCGAGCCCGAATAGCCGAGCGACCAGGCTGGCATCAGCGCAGGGCGCCCAGTCAGCCAGGTAAAGCGTTTGGTCACCGCGAGCGGGTCGGGGCCGGCGACCATCCACAAATCGACATCACCGTGATCGGCGACGACGTGGCGGTACGGCCCGTGATAGTTATCGAGTTCGCGACCAAAATCGTAGGTGACGCGCGCGAGCGTGTCGTGGAATTCGCCGTGGCAGCGGCCGGCGGCATCGGCGACCAGCACGTAGGGAATCGCCTTGTAGAGCGGGTCGCTCAGTTCGGCGTCATAGCCCATCGGATCGAGACTGGTGAGGCGAAAGCGGCGGCCGGTGCGGTCCATCGCGCCCGCGCGTTCGCCCAGCGCATAATGGCGATCGCCCGCGCGGCGCTCGAGAAAGTGGTGCGCGCGGCCGTCCCACCAGCCGAAATCATACGCCTGGGTCGGGCGGTCGGCGGCGATCGGCTGCCAGGCCGCGCCGTCATGCTGTTCCCAACGGCAGTGCAAGCCGTGGAGCGCGATCGTCACGCGGATCCGCGCGGTCGCGACGACGAGCGTGCCGTCGGTCTCCTCGACCAAAGCCTCGGGGCAAGCGAAGCCCGCGACGTCCATCCGGTCGCGCCCGGGCTCCGCGATATCCTCGGCCCCCGCGGCGATCGCCCAGCTCGGCGGGCTCGTCACCGTGCCGTTCGCGAGCAGCAGGAGGCGGACGATATCGTCCTCGAGCACGAACAGATGCGCCACCGCGCCAGTATCGGCGGTGAGCGTGATCCGTCCGTGCGCGCGCTCGGTCAGCGCGAACAGCGGCGGATTGGCGATCGTGGCGTGTCTCATGCCAACTCCCTCGACTCAGGCACTTCGGGTAACGTCAGGCGGCTGACGAAGACGATCAGCACCGCTGCACCGATCAGGTCGAACACGGCGAGCGCGCCGAACAACGGCGCATAGCCGACCGTATCCGCCAGCTGACCGATCAGCAGCGAGAAGAGCAGCCCGCCAATCCAGCCGGCCTGCCCGACAAACCCGTTGGCGGTGCCGACTTCCTCGGGCGTGAAGACATCGGCCGACAGCGTGTTGATCAGCACCGAGATCATCTGGTGCGCAAAGCCGCCGATGCAGAACAGCGCGATCGCGGTGTACGGGCTCGCGGCGAGGCCGATACAGCCCGGCGCGATCATCAACACCGCGGCAAGGCTGATGCCGAGCACGCGCGACGGGATCAGCCGCATCCCGAAGCGCTTGATGAAGAACGGCGACAGATACCCGCCCAGCACGCCGCCGAGATCCGCCGCGAGAAACGGCAGCCACGCGAACAGCGCAATCTGCTTCAAATCCATCCCGCGCTCGGTCGCGAGGTAGAGCGGGATCCAGAAGCTGAAGGTCTGCCACGCCGGCTCGGCGAGGAAGCGCGGCACCGCGATCACCCAGAATTTCGCGCTCCCCAGGATCTCCTTCGCGCTCGCACGGCGCGCCGGGACGAGCGGGCGGTCCTGCGCGATCATGGCGCGTTCCTCGGGCGTGATCGACGGATGGTCGTTCGGCGAGCGATAGAAAGCGTACCACGCACCCGCCCACACCAACCCGACCGCGCCCGTCACGACGAAAGCGAGCCGCCAGTCTCCCCACAGCGTCACCGCGACGACGATCGGCGGCGCGATCAGCGCGCCGAGCGAGGTGCCGGCGTTGAACCAGCCCGTCGCGACCGAACGCTCGCGCGCTGGAAACCATTCGGCGATCGCCTTCATCCCCGACGGGATCGCCGCCGCCTCGCTCATGCCGAGCAAGGCGCGGAAGAAAGCGAGGCTCAGCCAGCCGCCCGCCAGCGCGCTCAGCATGTTCGCGGCCGACCAGGCGACACCGAAAAAGGCGAAGCCAGCGCGCAGCCCGAAATGATCGACGATATAGCCGGCGACGGGCTGCATCACGGTGTAGGCAAGCTGGAACGCCCCGACGACATAGCTGTATTGCTGCGTCGACATCGCGAAACTCGCCTTCAGCTGCGGGGCGAGCACGCCGAGCGAATTGCGGGCGAGATAGTTGGCGATCGTGCCGACGCAAATCAAACCGACGATCCACCAGCGCAGATGCCGGATCTTCATGCGCTAAGCGTCCACGCCATGCCGTGCAACGCGACCGGATCTTTCGCAAGACGTGGTGTGTCGGCAGCGGAGTCTCGCCCCCACGCGGTGGCGATGACGCGCGCGTCCAGGATCTTCACGATGCGTCCCTCCCCGACATTATGCCGAGGAAGCTAGACAGATCGGTCCGCGCTGTCCATGCTGGTAAGGCCAGATTGGCCAGGGAAGAATTCGGTATCCAAGATGTTGCAGATGTTGCGCTCTTCGCAAAGCTCGGTCACGATCGCATGATGAATGACCAGCCGCGCCGCGTCACAAGGCTTTACGAACAGGTCGCATCCGACGTCCGCGCCGCGCTCGCCAGCGGGCGCTATGCGATCGGTGATCGACTGCCATCCGAGCGCGACCTTGCGCTGCAGTACAAGGTGTCGCGCCCAACGGTGCGTGAGGCGATCATCGCGCTCGAGGTCGACGGCATGGTCGAGGTGCGAACCAATTCGGGGGTGTATGTCGCCGCGCTGCATCCGGCGGGTGGCGTGCTCAGTGAAACCGATGTCGGCGGATTCGAGCTGCTCGAAGCGCGGCGGCTGATCGAATCGCAAGTCGCGGGGCTTGCGGCGGGGCAAATCGACGCCGAGCGCCTTGCGCGGCTGCGGTCGCTGGTGCGCGAGATGGAGAATGTCGATCTCGTCACCGCAGAGGTCGCCGATCGCGAATTCCACCTCGAGATCGCGCGTTCCACCGGCAACAGCGCGCTCGAGATCACCGTCGCGATGCTGTGGGACACGCGCAGCCGGTCACCGCAATACCGCCTGCTGACCGAGAAGGTCCGCACCGCTGGGGTCGCGCCGCGCCAGTCCGAGCATCTGCGGATCGTCGAGGCGCTGGCATCGGGCGACGCGAGCCGTGCGCACAATGCGATGTGGGACCATCTCGGGCGCGTCATCGACGCCTTGCTCGAAGCGACCGAAGTCGAAGCGATCGAGCGCGCCCGCGCGGATGTCGATGCCAAGCGGCGGCGCTTCCGCGACAAGGTGGCGGTGGCGAGTTCGGGCTGAGCTGCGCACCGGGGCGATACCGTTGACGGACCCGCGCTCGGCCTGTCGTAGCCGTCACCCCGGCCTCGTGCCGGGGTCTACCGGGATGCGCTGCACTGCGCTGGCAGCATTTGCGGCACGGTGGGCCCCGGCACAAGGCCGGGGTAACGGAGGTCCGATCGTCCAACCCTACCGCGTATAGGCCGCAGCCAATGCGAGCAGACTCTCGGCCTGCTTCAAGTGCGGCAGATCCACCATCCGCCCATCGAGCCCAACGGTCCCCACGCCCGGCGCCGCTGCAAACCCCGCGACGATCCGCTGCGCATGCGCGATCTCCTCGGGCGACGGCATGAAGCTCGCGTTGATCGCGGCGACTTGCGCGGGATGGATGGCGAGGCGGCCGGTAAAGCCCTCCGCCCGCGCTGCGCGCGAGCTGTCGCGCAAGCCCGCCTCGTCGCGGAAATCGACATAGAGCGTATCGATCGCCTGAACCCCCGCCGCCTTCGCGCCGAGCAGCGTGAGCGACCGCACCAGGCGATAGGTCAGCGCCCAGCCGCCGGCGGGATCGAGATTGCTGCTCGCGCCAAGCGCGGCGGAGAGATCCTCCGCGCCCCAGGTCAGCCCAAGCAAGCGATCGAGCCCCGCCCCCGCATACGCGCCAAGCGTGAACGGGGCTGCGGCGGTTTCGGTCGCCACCGGCACGATCTTGATCGATCCCGGTGCGACGCCGGCTTGCGCCTCGAGCGCGTCGAGATAGTGCGACAGCCGGCGGATGTCGTCGGGCCCGTCGCATTTCGGCAGCATGATGCCATCGGGCGCGGCGCCGACCACCGCGACAAGATCGTCGAGCGTGAGCCCGCTGTCGAACGGATTGATCCGCACCCATAACTGGCTGGCGCGGGTGCCGCGCGGACGCTCGCCGACGAATGCCGCGACCAGCGCCCGGCCCGCCGGCTTGTTCGCCGCGGCGACCGAATCCTCGAGATCGAGGATCACCGCATCGGCGCAGCAAGCATCGACCTTGCCGAGCTTCTTTTCGCTGTCGCCGGGGATGAACAGCCAGGAGCGCAGCGGCGTCATGCCGGCCGGCGCCGCTGCAGCCCCGAACGCTTGCACGAGGCGACCAGCTCGTCGCGCTGATTGTAGGCGCAGTGGATGAAGGTCACGATCCCGGCATTGGGGCGGGACTTCGACTCGCGCAGCTCGGCGACCTCGGTCTCGATCCGCAGCGTGTCGCCGATGAACACCGGCGCGGGAAAGCGTACCTCGTCCCAGCCGAGATTGGCGACCGCGGTGCCAAGCGTGGTGTCGCCGACCGACACGCCGACCATCAGCCCCAAGGTGAAGGTCGAATTGACGATGATGCGACCATAGTCGCTGTCCTTCATGTACTCGGCATCGAGATGGAGCTGCGCGGGGTTATGCGTCAGCGTCGAGAAGAGCAGATTGTCAGTCTCGGTCACCGTCCGCCGGATCGCATGGGCAAAGGTCTGCCCGACCTGCAACTCCTCGAACCACAATCCTGCCATCGCTCTCCGCTCCTTTGCCTCGCGATGGATTAGGCAGGAATTGCGCAAAACGCCATCGCCTCGACGCGGCCGCAGCTCTGCGGGTACCGGGCGTTCGTCGTGGCATGGCCGAATGCGCCGATCGCGCGTACGGGAAGCAAATGACCGCACAGATCTTGATCGTCGACGATGAATCCGCGATCCGCCGCCTGGTGCGCGGCGCGATCGAGCGCGCCGGGCTGACCGCCGACGAAGCCGCCACCGCCGCCGACGCGCTGACGCTGGCGCATCGCCCGGGGTGCGCGCTGGTGCTGCTCGATCTCGGCCTGCCCGACCGCGACGGGATCGAACTCGTGCCGCTGCTGAAGGCGATGGACCGCGCGGTGATCGTCCTCACCGCGCGCGATGCGACCGCGGAGAAGGTGGCCGCGCTCGATCTCGGCGCCGACGATTATGTCGTGAAGCCGTTCGATACCGAGGAATTGCTGGCCCGAGTGCGCGGCGTGCTGCGGCGGCACAATGCCGTGCCGCCGGGCGGGAACCTACTGAAGGTCGGGCCAGTCGAGATCGACCTCACGGCACACCAGGTGTCGCGCGACGGCGCGGCGGTGAAGCTGACGCGCAAGGAATTCGCCCTGCTCGCCGAGCTCGCGCGGCATGCCGGCAAGCTCCTGACGCACGCGCATCTGCTGCGTGTGGTGTGGGGCGACGGGCATCTCGACGATGTCGAATATCTGCGCGTCGCGGTGCGCGCGCTGCGGTTGAAGCTCGAGCTCGATCCGGGCGCGCCCGCGCTGCTGCTCAACGAGCCCGGGATCGGCTATCGGCTCGTCGCCTAGGCGCTCACTCCGCCGGCGCGACGATCGCGGTGCGCTGCTGCCGGCCCCAGCTTTCGCGCCCCGTCAGGAACGCGTGCCAGCCCCACACCGCCCCGGCATGGCGCAGCAGCTGAAAGCTGAACGGCTCGAGGAGCGCGGCGATCAGCGCGGGGAACAGCGCGAGCCCCTCGCGCTGCCCGGTCCAGCGCTTGTACATGCCGAGCGACCAGAGGTGGAAGGTCAGGTCGATCGCGATCTTGGCGAGCATCACGAGCAGGATCGGCAAGGCGAGCGTGAAGCGCCCGCTGATCACCACCCCGACGAGGATCGCGAACGCCGCGAGCCCGTAGATCGGCTGCACCGTATCGAGCGCCTTGACCGGCAGCATCGCGGTGCCGAGCCAGCCGAAGCGCCGCGCGCCGACCATGTCGCGGTTCCAACGCTGCGTTTGGAGGAAGCCGCCAAACCAGCGCCGCCGCTGGCGCAGGAATGCCATCGGGCTCGCCGGCGCATCGGTCCGCGCGAGCGCGCCGCCGACCACGCGGATCTTCCAGTCGCGACCATGATCGGCCGCATGGCGATAGAGCCGGTGGATCAGCTCGTAATCCTCGACCATGCAATCGGGGTCGAACCCGCCGACCGCGACCACCGCCTCGCGCCGGAACGCAGCGAACGCGCCCGAAATCAGCAACAGGCTGTCGAGCCGCTCCCAGGCGTGGCGCGACAGGAAGTTGCGGACGTATTCGTAGGTCTGGAACCACTCGAAGAAGCGCCCCTGCAGATCGCGCCCGCAGATCGGCGCGAGCACGCCGGTCGCCGCGACGAGCGTCGGCTCGGCGGCAAACGCCGCGCGCATCGCGGCGATTGCGCCGGGTTCGAGCAGCGTATCGGCGTCGACCGTCAGCACGACCTCGGTATCGACCTGCACCATCGCCGCGTTGAGCGCGCGCGCCTTGCCGGTATGGCGCAGCCGCAGCCAGCGCAGCGACGGCAGGATCGCCGAGGGCGGTGTCATCGTGCCGAGCGGCGGGACAGCGAGCCCGTAGCGCCGCTCGAGCACTTCGGCGGTCGCATCGCTCGACCCGTCATCGGCGATCAGGATCAGATCGGGCGGCGACGCTTGCCCCGCGAGCCGGTCGATCGCCGCGGCGATAACGCTCGCCTCGTTATGCGCCGCGACGATGACGCCGAAGCTGGGCGAGGTGACAGGCGTTGGGTGGGGCGTCTGGCGCAGGTCGCGGATGTTCCATGCGGTAAACGCCAACAGCGCCGTGTCGTAGAGGATATAGGCGATCCCGATCGACCAGACCGCCAGGCTTTGCCGCATGAACGCTTGAACGAACAAAGCGAGGAACAGCAGTGGTCCGATCGCGCCGATCAGGCGGCTTGCGAGCGGCACGCGGCGCGGGGTGAGCCGCGGGGATTCGGCAACGAGCGTTTCGGCGAGCGAGGTCATTGCGGGGGCGTTACCGATAGTGGATGAACAAGCGATGACGCGCCTAGCGCGGCCACGACCGGGCCGCTAGGCTCCGCCCTACCAAATCGCGAGGAGCCGGTCGATGTTACAGCGCTACACCCATGTCGCGATCTTGCTCCACTGGATCATCGCGGCGCTGATCGTCGCCAATGTCCTGCTCGCCTGGACGTGGCCGAATCTTGCCGACGTGCAGGTGCGCCCGGCGATCGACCTGCACAAGTCGATCGGCATCACGATCCTCGGCCTCGCGCTGCTGCGTATCCTGTGGCGCCTCGGCCACCGCCCGCCGCCGCTGCCGCAGGGCTATGCGCGCTGGGAAGTCGGCGCGTCGCATATCGTGCATTGGGGGCTGTACCTGATCCTGTTCGCGATGCCGCTGACGGGGTGGATCATGGATTCGGCCTATAAGGATGCGGCGAGCCATCCGATGTTCCTCTACGGCCTGTTCGAATGGCCGCGGCTGGGGTTCATCATGGCGCTCGATCCCGCGACGAAGAAAGCGGTGCATGACGGCTTTGGCGAAGCGCACGAAATCATCGCTTATGGCGTTTACGCGCTGGTCGCGCTGCATCTGGCGGGGGCGATCAAGCACCAGTGGCTCGATCGGTCGCAGGAGCTGCAGCGGATGTGGTTCGGTCGGCGGTAGACCCGCGCAACCGTCACCCCGGACCTGTTCCGGGGTCTACCGGGATGTGCGTTCTGACCGTGGGCGCGTCACGGTCGACCCCGGCACGAGGCCGGGGTGACGCAGGAGCATTGGCGCTACCGCTTGGTGAACACAGCCTTGGGCAGCATCACATGCACGCCCTTGTTGCGATCGACGAGTTCGGTCACCTCGACATCGCCCGCCACGCTGATCAGCATATAAGCATCGTCGCGCGTCATCCCCTTCGCGGCCACGAGAAAGTCGATCATGTTGCGCAGCGCTTTGCGCGTCGCATTGCTGAGATCGTCGTCGAACCCCATCGCGATATAGTGCGTCGGGGTCTCCGCGCGCGGATACGGCGCCTTGTCGCCCTTGTGCAAGATGAACTGCAGCGTCCCCGTCAGCGAGGTTTCGAGCGCGGTGATGTCGACTTCGCCATTGCCCTGCGCGGCATGGCCGTCGCCGACCTGGAACAGCGCACCGCTGGCATGGACCGGCAGGAACAGCGTCGTCCCCGCGACGAGCGCCTTGTCGTCCATATTGCCGCCATTGATCGTCGGCGGAGCCGAATCATAACGGCCGAAGGAAGGCGGCGGTGCCACCCCCATGCTGCCGAAGAAAGGCCGCAGCGGCACATCCACGCCCGGCGCGAAACGGCCGAGCATCGCCTTGCGGTCGAGCGGGACGATCTTCATCCGCGCATAGGGGAAATCGTCGGTCAGAAACCCCGCGCCATAGCGAAAGGCGTTGTAGGCATAGGGGATCGCGAGATCGATCTTGAGGATGCGGATCTCGAGCGTGTCACCGGGCTCGGCGCCGGTGATCGCGATCGGGCCGGTGAGCACGTGCCCGCCCGGCCCGCGCTCGCTCGCTGGGACGCCGGCATAGACCGCGCGCAATGCGGGCTCGACATCGGCGGGCGCGACGCCCGCTTTCTCGAGCCCTGCCGGACTGTTGGTCAGCAGCGTATGGACGACGACGGTGTCGCCCGACTCGATCGTCAAGACGGGCTTGGAGGTCGCGTCGTAATGCCCCCAGGCGACGGTCTGCGGCGTGGCGGGCAGATCATGCGTCTTGGCCGCCAGCGGGCTCGCGACGGCCAGCCCGATCAATCCCATCCAGTATCGCATATTCCACCCCTGTTTACCCGTTCGGGCAAAGGTGGCGCACGCGACGCTCAGCGTCCAGCGAGGATCGCGTCGATCGCCTCGGCGACGCCGTCTTGGTCGTTGCTCGCCACGACATGCGTCGCCTTGGCGCGGACCGCCTCGGGCCCCTGCCCCATTGCGTAGGACACTGCGGCGCGGGCGAACATCGGCAAGTCGTTGGCCTGGTCGCCGAGGACCGCAATCTCGCCGAGCGGGACGCCGAGCGTCTCGGATAGCGCGGCGACGCCATCGCCCTTGTTGCCGGCAAGTGCTGTCACGTCGAGATAATAGACCTGCGACTGCGCGATCGTCGCGCGGTCGCCGTACCCCTTGGCCTGTTCGGCGAGCGCCTTGAGCAGCTCGGCGTCGTCGCTGACGAAAGTCAGCTTGTCGACGCGGTCGAACAGATCGGTGAAGTCCTGCCGCACGACCGGCGCCTGGTTCGACGCCAGCTTCTCGCTGCCGACATGCCCGCCCTGATCGGTGCTGGCATACCATTGATCGTCGGCGAACACCCAGGTGTCGACCGCCGCGCCTTTAACGACGTCGAACACGCCCTCGACAACTGCGCGGGGGACATAATGCTGGCTCGTCACCGTGCCGTCGCGGGTGAATACCGTGCCGCCGTTGAACGCGCCCATCGGCGCGTCGATGCCGAGCAGCTCGGCGATCGGCATCATCCCCGAACGCGGCCGCGCGCTGACGATCGTGAACCCGACGCCCGCCTCGCGCAGCCGCGCGACCGCGGCCTTGACGCCGGGTGTAACCTGCTTCTGCTTGTCGACCAGCGTGCCATCGACGTCGGAAACGACGAGCTTGACGCTCATTGCGGCATCTCGACATGGCCGCCGAAGCCGAAGCGCATCGCCGAGAGCAGCTTGTCGCCGAAGGTATGATCGACGCGGCTGCGATAGCGCGCAAACAGCGCGGCGGTCAGCACGTTGGCGGGGACTTTCTCCTCCATCGCGGCGTCGATCGTCCACTGGCCCTCGCCCGAATCGGCGACGCTTCCGGTGAATTGTTCGAGGTTCTGGTCCTTGGCGAGGCCGATCGCGGTAAGATCGAGCAGCCACGACGAGATCACGCTGCCGCGGCGCCAGACTTCGGCGATGTCGGTGAGGTTGAGATCGAAGCGCTCGTCCTCGGGCAGCTTGTCCGACGCCTTGCCCTTGAGGATGTCGAAGCCTTCGGCATAGGCCTGCATCAGGCCGTATTCGATGCCGTTGTGCACCATCTTGACGAAGTGCCCGGCGCCCGCGGGCCCGGCATGAATATAGCCCTGCTCGGCGCGCGGATCCTCATTCTCCTCGATCCGGCCCGGCGTGCGCGGGATCGTGCCGATACCCGGCGCGAGCGCTGCGAGGATCGGGTCGATCGTGTCGACCGCTTCCTTCGATCCGCCGACCATCATGCAATAGCCGCGCTCGAGCCCCCACACGCCGCCCGACGTGCCGACATCGACGTAGTGCGTGCCCTGCTCGGTCAGCGCCTTGGCGCGGCGGATGTCGTCCTTGTAGAAGCTGTTGCCGCCATCGATGATGATGTCGCCCTTGGTGTCGAAGCCGCCGATCGTCGCGATCGTCTGTTCGGTCGGGTCGCCGGCCGGGAGCATCACCCAGTAGATGCCGGGGTGCCCGAGCTTGTCGCGCATGTCCTCGAGCGAGCTCGCGCCGATCGCGCCATCGGCGACGAGGCCCTCGACCGCGGGGACGTTGCGGTCGAACACGACCGGCTCGTGGCCTGCGCGCATCAGCCGGCGCGCGATGTTGCCGCCCATGCGGCCCAAGCCGATGATCCCGATCTTCATGTGGACAATCCTTCGATCAAAAAGCGGTACAGCTTTCCCGGCGGAGGCCGGGGCCCAGTCGCGCAGACCGTGATCGTGAAAGGCTGTCTGCCGCCATGACCGTGTCTCGACTGGGCCCCGGCCTCCGCCGGGGAAGAAAGTGACAGGTCAGGCGTGCGCTGGGTGCTTTGCCGCGATCGCGCCGAGCAGATCGTCGAAAGCCTTGGAGAAGGACGCGACGCCCTCCTCGACCAGCGTGTCGGTGACGCCGTCGAGGTCGAGCCCTAACCGCTCGGTCTCCGAGATGACGTGGCGCGCACCGGCGACGTCCTGGCCGAGCGTCGCCGCCGCGGTGCCGCGCTCGCGATACGCGTCGAGCGTCTTGGGGGGCACGGTGTTAACGGTGTCCTTGCCGATCAGCGTGTCGAGATACAGCGTGTCGGGATACTCAGGGTTCTTGGTGCCGGTCGACGCCCAAAGCAGCCGCTGGACCTGCGCGCCCTTGGCGGCGAGCGCTTGCCAGCGGGCCGACGCGATGAACTCTTCATACCAGGCATAAGCGAGCTTGGCGTTGGCGATCGCGACCTTGCCCTTGAGCGCCTTGGCGTCGTCGCCACCGACGCCGGCATCGATCTTGTCGTCGATCTTCGAATCGATCCGGCTGATGAAGAAGCTTGCGACGCTGGCGATCTTGTCGATCGGCTCACCCCGCGCGACGCGCTTTTCGAGGCCCTCGACATAGGCTTCGGCGACCGCCTGATACGCGTTCTGCGAGAAGAGCAACGTGACGTTGACGTTGATTCCGGCATCGATCGTCGCGGCGATCGCGGGGACACCGGCGGGGGTGCCGGGGATCTTGATCATCAGGTTCGGACGGTTGACCGCCTTCCACAGCTTCTGCGCCTCGGCGATCGTACCGTCGGTATCGTTGGCGAGATAGGGCGAGACTTCGAGGCTAACATAGCCGTCCTTGGCCTCGAGCCGGTCGTAGACCGGGCGCAGCGTGTCGGCGGCGGCCTGGATGTCGAGGATCGCGAGATGCTCGTAGCGCTCCATCGTCGGCGCATCGGGATGGGTCTTGTCGAAGGCGGCGAGCTCTGCGTCATAGGCATCTCCATGCCCCATCGCCTTTTCGAAGATCGACGGGTTCGACGTGACGCCGGTCAGCGAATCCTCGTCGACCATCTTCTGCAGGCCGCCCTCGGCGAGGAACTTGCGGTCGACGAAGTCGAGCCACACGGCCTGACCCAATGCTGCGAGATCGTTCAAACGGCCCATCAGTGCTTCTCCGAAAATCTGTGTCGTGCGCCCTTGTAGCCCTGCATTTGGGCACGGCGGTTACGCGAACAACCCCGTGGGGGCGATTAGTGGTGGATCCCCTCCCCGTCATCCCCGCGAAGGCGGGGATCCCGCTGCCTTGCCCCGCGCTTGCGAGAAGAAGCGGGACCCTCGCTTTCGCGAGGGTGACAGGGAGGTAGGCCCTGGCTTCGTTACTTCGCCGCGTTGACCATCTCGGTCGCGACCTTCACGACATGGTCGACGGTGAAGCCGAACTTGTCCTGCAGCTTGGCGATCGGGGCCGAGGCGCCGAAGGTCGACATGGTGATCGTCTTGCCGTGCGTGCCGACATAGCGATCCCAGCCGATCTCGCTGCCCATCTCGATCGCGACGCGCGCCGTGACTGCCGCGGGGAGCACCGACTCCTTGTATGCCGCGTCCTGGCTCTCGTAGCGATGCCAGCTCGGCAGCGAGACGACGCGCGATGCGACGCCCTGTGCGACGAGCTTGTCGTGCGCTTCGAGCGCGAGCGACACTTCCGAGCCGGTCGCGATCAGGATGACCTGCGGGGCGCCGTCGGTTTCTGGGCTATCGGCGAGCACATAGCCGCCCTGCATCAGGCCCTCGGCGCTCGCATATTTGGAGCGGTCGATCGTCGGCAGCGCCTGGCGCGACAGGATCAGCGCGGTCGGGTGGTTGGCCGACTGCATCGCCGCCTTCCACGCCCATGCGGTCTCATTGGCGTCGGCCGGGCGGATCGTGTCGAGGCCGGGGATCGCGCGGAGCGAAATCACCTGCTCGATCGGCTGGTGCGTCGGGCCGTCTTCCCCGACACCGATCGAATCGTGCGTGAAGACGTAGGTCGCGCCGAGTTCCATCAGCGCGCCGAGCCGGATCGGCGGGCGCATGTAATCCGAGAAGACCAGGAATGTCGCCGAGTAAGAGCGCAGGTAGGACAGCGCCATGCCGTTGACGACCGCGCCCATGCCGTGTTCGCGCACGCCGAAGTGCAGGTTGCGCGCGCCATAACTGTCCGCCTGGAACGAACCGCCATTGTCGATCAGCGTCTTGGTCGAAGGCGCGAGATCGGCCGAGCCGCCCATCAACCACGGCACCTTGGCGGCGATCGCGTTCATCACCTTGCCGCCGGCATCGCGCGACGCCATGCCCTTGGCATCGGCGTCGAAGGTCGGGATGTCGGCATCCCAGCCCTCGGGGAGCTGGCTGGTGAGCAGCGCATCGAGTTCCTTCGACAGCTCGGGGTATGCGTCGGCATAGCGCGCGCGCATCTCGTCCCAGGCTTCGCGCAGCGGCGTGCCGCGATCGGCGACGGCCTTGTGGAAGCCTTCCTTGACGCCGTCGGGGACGAGGAACTTCGCCTCGGGATCCCAGCCATAGGCCTTCTTGGTGTTGGCGATGTCGTCGAGCGTCATGCCCTCGCCGTGTGCCTTGGCGGTGCCCTGGATCGAGCTGCCATAGCCAATGATGCTCTTCACCACGATGAAGGTCGGCTTGTCGTCGCAGGCCTTGAAGCTGTCGAGCGCCGCCGCCATCGCTGCGCAATCGTTGGCGTCGTCGACGTGCAGAACGTGCCAGCCATAAGCCTCGAAACGCTTGCCGACGTCCTCGTCGAACGCGAGGTCGGTGCCGCCCTCGATCGAGACGTGGTTCGAATCGTAGACCCAGCACAGGTTCGACAGCTTGAGGTGACCAGCGAGGCTGGCGGCTTCGCTGGCGACGCCCTCCATCATGTCGCCGTCGCCCGAGAAGACGTAGACGTCATGGTCGAACAGCTTGAAGCCGTCGCGATTGTAGCGTGCGGCGAGCCAGCGCTCGGCGATCGCCATGCCGACCGAATTGCCGCAGCCGGCACCGAGCGGACCCGTCGTCGTCTCGACGCCAGTGGTGTGGCGATATTCGGGATGGCCCGGCGTCTTCGAGCCGAGCTGGCGAAACGCCTTGATGTCGTCGAGGCTGACCGCGGGAGCGCCGGACTTCTTGCCATCGCGATCGATCTCCTCGACGCCGGCGAGGTGCAGCAGCGCGTAAAGCAGCATCGACGCATGGCCGACCGACAGCACGAAACGGTCGCGGTTGGGCCAGTCGGGGGTCGACGGATCGGTGCGCAGGAACTTGGTCCACAGCGTATGGCCGACCGGCGCGAGCGCCATCGGCGTTCCGATATGGCCCGACTTGGCGGTCGACACCGCATCCATCGACAGCGTGCGGATCGTGTCGATCTGGAGTCGCTCGGGGCTGCCATCCTCGTGGAGCGCGGTTGCGGGGTTCGCTTGGGTCTGGGTGTCGGCCATGCAGGGGGTCGCCTTTTAGTGTGGTCGCTGAACGCTCGCGCGTCGGTCGGGTTGCCCGGGGTTGAAGATAAGGATCGCGCTTTAGTCGCTCGCGCGGCCGCGTTCTAGCCGCGTAACGACTCCGTCGGTCGCGATATAGGCGGCATCGACCTCGGCGAGGAACAGACCGTGACCGAGTGCGCCTGGAATCGCGTCGATCGCCGCGGCGAGCGCGGTATGATCGATGTCGGCGGGGAAGCGGCAATCGAGGATCGGATTGCCCTGGTCGCTGGTGAAACCCGCCCGCAGCGTTGGCGTGCTGCCAAGCGCGGCGAGTCGGTCAGCCACGAACGCTTGGGCGAAAGGCAGGATCTCGACCGGGATTTCCGCTGCGCCGATCTTGGCGACGCGCTTCGATCCGTCGGCGATCACGATCATCCGGTCGCTCGCCGCGGCGACGACCTTTTCGCGCAGCATCGCACCGCCGGCGCCCTTGATGGCGTTGAGGGCATCGTCGATCTCGTCGGCGCCATCGATCGTGAGGTCGATCCGGGCGGGCATCTCGATGAGCTGGATGCCGGCCTCGCGGGCGCTGGTTTCGGTGGCGAGGCTGGTGGCGACGGCCTTGATCTCAAGGCCGGCGCGAACCTGGTCGCCGAGCGCCGCGATCGCGAACGCGGCGGTCGAGCCGGTGCCGAGCCCGACGATCATCCCGGCGCGGACTTCGGCAATCGCGGCGAGCGCGGCGAGGCGTTTGTCGGACTCGTTCATGGCGGCACCCCTTAGCCGCTTCGTCGCGAGCTTGTCGAAGGCCGTTCTCGCCTTTTGCCCTCGATGAAACGCGAAACCCCACCGCTTGGGCCTCTCCTCCCTTTCAGGGAGGGGAGAAGAAACTTTCTCCTAGCCCCAGCCCAACGCGCGCGGCAAAGCCTCCACCCATGATCGAACGAATCCTCGGCATCCTCGCCACTTTCACCATCGGCGTCATTTCGAGCGGCGGCTATCTCGGCATCGCACTCCTGATGGCGATCGAGTCGGCGTGCATTCCGCTGCCGTCCGAAATCATCATGCCGTTCGCGGGCTATCTCGTCTCGACCGGGCGCTTCGACCTGTTCCTCGCAGCTACCGCGGGCGCGATCGGGTGCAATCTCGGGTCGATCGTCGCCTATGAGATCGGCAAGCGCGGCGGGCGGCCGCTCGCCGAGCGGTGGGGCCGCTACGTGCTGGTCGGCCCGGGCGAGCTCGATGCCGCCGATCGCTTCTTCGCGCGCTTCGGCAATATGGCGGTGCTGATCGGGCGGCTGCTGCCGGTGATCCGCTCGTTCATCGCCTTCCCGGCAGGCGTCGCGCGGATGCCGCTGGTGCCGTTCCACATCTACACTTTTCTCGGCTCGTGGCCGTGGTGCTTCGGGCTCGCCTGGGTCGGGATGAAGCTCGGCGATCAGTGGAACAAGAGCCCGGCGATGAAGGCGGCATTCCACAGCGCCGATGCGGTGATCGCGGTCGTGCTCGTCGCCGCGGTCGCTTTCTACATCTGGCACCGCGTGCGTGGCTTGAAGCGGCCCTGATTCGACACGACATCTTTGTCGACCGCCAAAGCGTAACTTGGCGCGTGCATGATGCGAATGGCGTTATGTCCTGGCCTCAGAGGTGTTTCGATGTTCAAGCCCGTCCTGATCATTGCCGGCCTTGCCGGAATCGCGCTCTACGCGCTCGGCGGCGGCACGGCGAAAGCCGAGCGCGCGGTGCCGATCCCCGTCTCCAAGACCGACGTCACTGCAAGCGGCCCGCAGACCGCGGTGTTCGCGGGCGGCTGCTTCTGGGGGATGGAAGCGGTGTTCGAGCATGTGAAGGGCGTGAAGAGCGTCACTGCGGGCTATGCCGGCGGCACGCGCGAGACCGCGACCTACGACCAAGTCTCGACCGAGACGACGCAGCATGCCGAGGCGATCCGCGTCGTCTACGATCCCGCCAAGGTCAGCTATGCGACGCTGCTGCGCGTCTATTTCTCGGTCGCGCACGATCCGACGCAGCTCAACCGCCAGACGCCCGACAGCGGCTATAGCTATCGCTCGGCGATCTTCCCGCAGAGCGCGGCGCAGCGCGGCGTTGCGGCGGCGTATATCGCGCAGCTCGGGCAAGCGCATGTCTTCGCCAAGCCGATCGTGACCAAGATCGAGAGCGGCAGCTTCTTCCCGGCGGAGGCGTATCACCAGAACTTCTTCGACCGGAACCCCAACCACCCGTATATCGTGACCTTCGACAAACCGAAGGTGGCGGCGTTCCGCGCGGGGTTCCCGCAACTGGCGAGCTGATCCTTCTTTAAGCCCCTCCCCTTGAGGGGAGGGGCTTTCTTCTCCCGCTACGCTGCCACCTTGAAGCGCAGCAACTTGTCCTCGACCGGGATCAGCGCTTCCGCCCCCGGCCCGACCGCGCGGATGATCTCGGGGTGATCGACGTCGAGCCCGCCGGTCAACGCGCCGAATGCGGGCAGGATCAGCTTGGTCGGTGTCGCGACGAAGCAGATCCGCGAGACGTTGCGGCCGCGCACGCGCAGCCGGAGTTTGGGATGGAAATGGCCCGACAGCTCGGGCCGCGTCTCGCGCGCGCTCGCTTCGTGGCGGAGCACCAGCCCGTCGACCACCGCCTCGTCGACCACCACGCCGCCGCAGCGATCGACCAAGCCGGCATCGTGCCCCGCATCATGATTGCCCGTGATCCACGTCCAGCGCGCCGCCGAGGTCAGGCTGCGCAGCGTCGCCTGCGCCGCGGCGGGCAACCGCTCGCAGCCCTTGGGGTCGTGGAAACTGTCGCCGAGGCACCAGATCTCGCGCGGGCTGAGCGCGTCGACGACCGCGCTGAGATCGGCAAGCGTCGCGAGCGAATCGTACGGCGGCAGCATCTGCCCGCGCTTGGCAAACCAGCTCGCTTTCTCGAAGTGGAGATCGGCCACCAGCAGCGCCTGGCGCGCCGGCCAGAACAGCGCACCGCTGCGCAAGGCGAGCAGGGAATGCCCCCCGAAGGCAAGCGGGGCGAACGAAAAGGGAACCATGACCCCGCCTATGTCGCAATCGATGCAACCATGCAACGCTGTCCGGGCGAGCGACGGTCCCGTTCGGTTAAACCGCTTGCGCAAAGGCGTAACGGGCGTAAAGCGCGCCGTCCTCTCCGGCGAGCCATTACCCCCTTATGACCTCTGCCACTGACAGCATTGTCGCCAAAGCCACCCCGCACCCAGCGCTCGTCGCGCTGACGATCGGCGCGATCGGCGTGGTGTTCGGCGATATCGGCACCAGCCCGCTCTACGCCTTTCGCGAGGCGCTCAACCTCACCGCCAAGGACGGGCTCGACCCCGGCGAGATCCTCGGCGTGCTGAGCCTCGCGATCTGGTCGCTGATCCTCGTCGTCACCGTCAAATACGTCATCTTCCTGATGCGCGCCGACAATCAGGGCGAGGGCGGCGTGCTCGCGCTGACCGCGCTGGCGCGGCGTGCGCTCGGCAAGCGCTCGCTGATCGCGCTCGTGCTGGGCGCGGCGGGTGCGTCGCTCTTCTATGGCGACGCGATCATCACCCCGGCGCTGTCGGTGCTCTCGGCGGTCGAGGGGCTCAAGACGATCCCGGGGCTTGGCGACGTGTTCTCCGACTCGGTGATCCTCGGCGTGACGATCGTCATCCTCGTCGCGCTCTTCTTCATCCAGAGCCGCGGCACGGCGAGCGTCTCGGCGCTGTTCGGCCCGGTCTGCATCGTCTGGTTCCTCGCGATCGGCGCACTCGGGCTGTGGCACATAACCGACGAGCCCTCGATCCTGCGCGTCATCTCGCCGCATTACGGCGCGATCTTCCTCGCGACGCACGGCGTGACCGGGCTCTTCGTGCTCGGCGCGGTGTTCCTCACCGTCACCGGTGCCGAGGCGCTGACCGCCGATATGGGCCATTTCGGCGTGCTGCCGATCCGCATCGGCTGGTTCGTGCTCGTCTTCCCGTGCCTGATCCTCAACTATCTCGGGCAAGGCGCCTATGCGCTGAGCGCGCTCGAGGCCGCTGCCGCGGCGGGCAAGCCGTTCGTCAACCAGGACTGGTTCTTCCTCATGGCCCCCGAGGGCCTCCGTCCGTGGCTGATCGGCCTTGCGATGATGGCCACCGTCATCGCCAGCCAGGCGGTGATCACCGGCGCCTATTCGCTGACGCAACAGGCGATCCAGCTCGGGCTCCTCCCGCGGCTGCGCATCCGCCAGACCTCGGCGACGCAGGCCGGGCAGATCTACCTCCCCTCGATCAACTGGCTGCTGCTGGTCGGCGTGCTGGTGCTGGTGATCCAGTTCCGCACCTCCTCGGCGATGGCCGCGGCGTATGGCATCGCGGTGACGGGGACGATGGTGGTGACGACGCTGCTCGCCTATATCGTCGTGCGGCATCGCTGGAACTGGGGGCGCCCGCTCGCGCTCGCCGTCATCCTGCCGTTCCTGACGCTCGATTTGATCTTCTTCGGCGCGAACATCCTGCGCGTGATCGAGGGCGGCTGGGTACCGCTGGTCGTCGCCGCGGTGATCGGCCTCGTCATCTACACCTGGAACCGCGGGCGCGGGATCGTGCGCGCCTTCGAGTTGCGCCAGAGCGTCCCGCTCGCCGACCTGGCGGCGGCACTCGCCAAGCGCCCGCCCGAGCGGGTCGAGGGGACCGCGGTGTTCCTCACCGCCAACCCCGACAGCGCCCCCGGCGCGTTGCTGCACAATCTCAAGCACAACAAGGTGCTCCACGAGAAGAACCTCATCTGCAGCATCCGCACCGCCGACCGCCCCTCGGTCGAGCAGGACGAGCGCGCCGAAATCCGCCCGGTCGACGCCAATTTCACGATCATCGTGCTGACCTATGGCTTCATGGAATCGCCCGACGTGCCGCGCGACCTGGGGCTCGAGGCGGTGAGCCACAAGAAGTCGCTCAATCCCGCCAAGACGAGCTATTTCATCGGCCGCAACACGATCAAGCCCGCCGCCGACCAGGGCATGCCGCTGTGGCAGGACCGGATCTTCATGTTCCTGCAGCGCAATGCGAGCGACCCGACCGACTTCCTGAAGATCCCGCCGGGGAAGGTGCTGGAGTTGGGGGAGCAGGTTACCGTCTAACCCACGCCGCGCTTTGGTCTCGGTATCACAGCGCGATCCGCCGACACAAAACGCCCCCCACCGGCATGGCCGACGGGGGGCGTTTCGTAGCACAAGGGGTCGCAGCGTGCCTTACGGCCGCAATACCACCTTGATCACGCCGTCCTCCTTGTCGCGGAACTTCTTGTACATCTCTGGCGCATCCTCGAGGCTCGCCGGGTGCGTGACCACGAAGCTCGGGTCGATGTCGCCCGCCTCGATCCGCGCGAGCAGCGGCGCGGTATAGGCCTGGACGTGGGTCTGGCCGGTCTTGATCGTCAGCCCCTTGTTCATCAACGCGCCGAGCGGGACCTTGTCGCCCATCCCGACATAGACGCCGGGGATCGACACCGTGCCGCCCATCCGGCAGCTCATGATCGCTTCGCGCAGCACATGGATGCGATCGGTGGCGAGGCCGATCGTCGCCTTGGTCTTGTCGAGCACCGCGTCGAAGCTGCCATGCCCCGAAGCCTCGCAGCCGACCGCGTCGATGCAGCTGTCGGGGCCGCGGCCCTTGGTGCGGAATTGCAGCTCATCATAGACGTTTTCGGTCTCGCTGAAATCGATCGTCTCGGCGCCGCCGGCTTGCGCCATCAGCAGCCGCTCGGGCACTTCGTCGATCGCGATGACGCGGCCCGCACCCAGCATCAGCGCCGAGCGGATCGCGAACTGGCCGACGGGACCGCAGCCCCAGATCGCGACCGTGTCGCCGGGTTCGATCTGCGCATTCTCGGCGGCCATGTATCCGGTCGGGAAGATGTCGGAGAGGAACAGGGCTTGCTCGTCGGTGACGCTGTCGGGCACCTTGATCGGGCCGATATCGGCCATCGGCACGCGGAGGTATTCCGCCTGGCCGCCGCAATAGCCGCCGAGCATATGGCTGAAGCCGAACAGGCCGGCGGGCGAATGGCCCATCGCCTTGATCGCCAGCTCGGCATTGGGGTTGGTGCGCTCGCACGCCGAGAACAGGCCCTTGCGGCAGAAGAAGCAATCGCCGCAGCTGATCGTGAAGGGGACGACGACGCGGTCGCCGATCTTGAGGTTGGTCACTTCCGAGCCCAGCGCGACGACTTCGCCCATGTTCTCGTGCCCGAGGATGTCGCCGGCCTGCATCGTCGGCTGGTAGCCGTCGAGCAGATGGAGATCCGACCCGCAGATCGCGCAGGCGGTTACCTTGATGATCGCATCGCGCGGATGCTGGATTTCGGGGTCCTTGACGGTGTCGACGCGGACGTCGCCTTTGCCGTGCCATACCAATGCGCGCATGTTTCGTCTCCGATTGTTGGATGCTTCCGCCGGGGGTGCGGAAGAGTCTTCAAGCGGCCCAACGCGTCAGGGTGCGGAATGGGGGGGGGCGTAAGCTGTTGTTTTTTGGGGTGAGCCGGATCAAGTCCGAGACGAAGCCCGTGCTGCGCACCTTAGGGTAAGGCGCGGATTCTCTGCCCCCTACGTCACCCCGGCACCTGTCTCTTATACACATCT